>CAZCJA010000028.1:0-27763 GCA_964499015.1 uncultured Elusimicrobia bacterium | reverse complement strand
ACGGCCAAACATACCGTCCCCCTCTGTGACGGCGCAGCGCGATTTGTATCGATAAATCGCCTTAAAAGAGCACTTCTTAAATTGGCTCGATTGTCGCTTGAAGATGGCTTTATTTCGCTTGACACCCTTTTACCCCCTCTGCTTTTTCGAGCCTTGTGGTATAGTTCGGGCCGATGGCGCGCTGGTATGAAAAAAATTCGGTTGCTACGGCCCTGGTCGTACTCGCGTTTGTTTCTCTCGTCGCATGGCTGATCCCCTTCACGCATGTGTTTGAATTTGACACCGATGAAGGCGTAAATCTGGCCAAAGGCGCGCTCGTGGCGCGCGGTTATCCGCTGTACTCTCAAATCTGGTCCGATCAGCCGCCTCTTGTCTCATGGATTTTGGGGCTGGTTTTCCTTATCACAGGCCCTTCGGTGCTCGCCGGACGGTTTGTTATTTTGGCCTTTGCCGCGCTCCTCATAGGCTCGTTCTTTCTACTCATTCGACGCGATACCGGCCTATGGCCTGCCGTTGGCGGGACGGTTCTGCTCGCCGTTTCCGGATACACCGCCTTGCTGAGCGCCATGATCCGGATTGGCATGGTGAGCTTGAGCCTTTTGGTCGCATCGCTTTGTCTGTGGCGGTTTTCCCTCGACAGCGGACGCGGCCCGCGCTGGGCGTTCATCTCCGGGGTTTTGTCCGGTTGGTCGATCCTGGCGAAGCTTTTCACGCTGCCCGTCGTTCTGCTGCTGCTCTGGCAAGCGTGCCGGTCGCAGCGACGGCGCCCCTGGCTGTGGGGACTGGCCACGGGGCTTTTACCAATCATAGTGATTGGAACGCACGGATGGGAACAGTTGCTGCGGCCGCACGTGCTTGCCTATCAAAGCGTCATGCCTGGCCAACATTCCCCAATTTATTATCTGCACAAAGATTTCTTCTTATATCTTCTGGCCATGATTGGCCTGGGGATTCGTTTTCATCAGCGGGATAAATTTTTATCCGTTATCGGCGGATGGTTTTTATTTGGCATCGGCCTGGTGTTGTTTCACCGCCCGTTATTTGTTCACCACATCCTTTTGTTGACGATTCCAGCCGCCTGGCTGTCAACCGACGCGCTGCGGGCCGGGCTCTCCTGGAAAAAGCAGGCCACGGTTCTTCTGGTGGCGAGTCTCGCTTCGGGGAAATGCTACGCGCTCTGGGTGGACAAAAAAATCGAACTTGAGCATGAAATATCGCGGGCGCCGATTCGTGAGCAACTATACAATGACATGGTCAAATACAGCGGTGGAAGCCCGTGGGTTTTGACGGACCGTCCTACGTATGCGATCCGCGCCGGATTACTGGTCCCGCCGGAAATCGCGGTTTTATCGATGAAGCGCATGCGCGCTGCGGATTATGGCCACGACTGGCTGCCATCCGTTTTGGAAAAGTATCGGATTCCCCAAATCGTCTTCGCGCGGTACACAACATATCCGCAATCCGTCATGGATGCAATCGCCCAAAATTATGTGCGAATTACGCGGCCCAACGCCTTTTTTGCCCACTATGTGCGCCGCGATCTGGCTCCCAACAGCGCCAACTCCACCACCAAATAATTCTCGTTTCGGAACACAACCGCTTTTTCCGGCGGCCGCGCGAAAAAGAAACGACCGCCGGCCTTTGACTTTTCCATTTGGAACGCCGTCTTAATCGGCTCAAACGACCACGGCACATTGCGCGGATTGGCGTCGTAATGAGCGGTGTCCACCACGAGATGCGTGATCCGTTCGCCTTGGGTCGCCGCACGCGCCCCCGCCTCATCCACCGCGAAATAAAGCGCCGCAAGTATCAATAAACGGCGTTTTACTTCGGCGTAATAGTTCGTGAAAAGCGGATGCGCGGTTTCAAAACTGATGTACACCACGCGCTGTGACAAGAGCGGAATCGGATCGATTTCAGAAAGCGCGCCGGCGACGACCACGTCGGCGGGCAAACTTTTGACAAATGCGCAGAGCGCGGTTTTTTCCGGCGATAACTTGACGTAGCCAAACGCGCGATCGATAGCGAACGGTTTAAGCGCGTATACCGCGATCAGCAAAACCGCGGCCATCGTGGCGGCCGCGTGCTTCCATTCGGTTCGTTCGCGAACAACAGCCGCCGGAAGCAGCAGGCCGACGCACCAGAGGAGCGGCGGAAGACCGAATTCCAAAACACGAACGGGCAGGAAGAGACGGAACGCCAAAAAATAACTGAGCATAAATCCGGCAATAAGAGATACCGCCAGAACTCCGTATAAGCGGGCCTCAACGGGAATTGTGCGCGGGCGGCGCGCGGGCATCAGCCAGCCGAGAATCGCCAGTGTCATGCCGCCGGTAAAAACCGTCCAGGCAAAGCCGTTCCAATTGCGGACGTAACCGATCGCGTAGTGCAGAATCAGCGGCCGGCCGTCTTTAAACCATGGAAATTCCGGGAAGCGTCCCGTCATACGGCTCCACTCGGGCATGGCCCGCGCTTCGGCATACGAAAAAGGTCGGCCGACCCAATCCGGCCGGTACATCGCCCAGGCGCTGAGGCCCGCCAATAGCAACAACCAGGTTAACGCATAACCGTAGCGCCGCGCGGTGATTTCTGCGCGCCACTCTCGATGAAAAAAGCATACCCACGCGGGCACGAGGTACAACGCCACCGTCGGATAAAACGCGGCGGCCGCAAGGACGACCGCCCCCGCCGTTTTCCAGCGCTGCCACGAGGCCGCGGCAATAAAACCGAGCGTTAGCGGAAAAGCGAAGGAACGGGGCAAACCAGCGGCTCCGCGTTCATGAAACATGGGACTGCTTAACACGACCAGCGCCAACGCCAACCCACCGGCCGCGCCGGCGGTGCGGTAGCCGATCAGGCCGGACGCAATGAGCGCGAGCAAAAACATCAGCATGGAGATCGCCTTGCCGACGTTGAGCGGATCAAAAAAACGGGAAGCGGCATAAACCGCCGTGCGATACACGGGCGGCACGTAATGCTTCATGTAATCGGTGGTGACGTCGCCGCGAAAAAGGTCCGGGTTCTGCGCCCTGTGAAAATACGGCAGCTGCTGAAACGCGTCGTCATGAACGACCGTCGGCTTCCATAAGCCGGCCGAACTGTACCCCGCATAAACCACAGCGAACAGAACCACAATCGCGGCCATCATCAAAATGAACGGCTTAACGGGTTTCATAAATACCCAGCACGCGTGAATTATACCGGCGGATTTCAAAAAGCGGTTCAGCCTGGTCGCACCACGGCCCGTATTCCCAACCAAGTCCCGCGATCATTAAATAGTCGGCGGGAACCGCGTCCGTCAAACGAATATCGGCGCGCACGTCATACGTTCGCGCCACACTAATGCGATGCGGCACGTACACCAGCGCGTCGGGCCTGGCGTTCGCGTTAAGCCACTCAATCCCCTGCCGGTACGACGCCATCCAGGACGGAAAATCGAACGAGCGTTCGATGCGCGCCGGCATAAACGCGCGAAATATTTCGTTGAAATAATCGCCCTCGAACGGATGAATGGCGCGAATCTGAATGAAAAAATAC
Organism: uncultured Elusimicrobia bacterium; assembly: GCA_964499015.1. Taxonomy (GTDB): domain Bacteria; phylum Elusimicrobiota; class Elusimicrobia; order F11; family F11; genus CAZCJA01. The sequence goes on along the minus strand of CAZCJA010000028.1, from coordinate 24,226 downwards.
AGGGCCAGCGCGGCGCCAGTGGCCAGCGCGCCATTTCGGCCAAGCCGGGTGAACAGCGTTTTAAGCCCCCAGCCCGCATAAATCATCAGCGGCGGAACCGCGATAAAGACGTGGCGGATATCGTTGTATTTGACGGCCCAGGGGTTCAAGCGCACTAAAAGCGGCAACAAAATCCAGGCGATCAGCGCGGCGTGCAGCGCGCTTTTGGGAAAAAGGCGGATGCCGCGGCCGATGAATAGCAGCGTGGCCGCGGGCGTCGCAACAGTCAAGTAAAACAACGCGTAATGCCACGGCACGTCATAGCGCTTGTAGACCTGGCCAAAATAACCGAGATCCGCTGAGGCAAACGGTCCCGTAAAATGCACGAGCGCTTCAAACAACAGCGCCGGCTTGATCCATAGAGCGGGCCAAAATGCATAGATCGCCACAAACACTGCCGCCGAAAAAGCCGCCGCGTGTTTCCATAGATGGCGCGACAGTGCCAGCACCGGGAATATCGGCAGAAGAACGAGCGCACCCAAGTGCGCCGACGCCGCCATGCCCAATAACAGGCCGGAGGCCGCCGCCAATGATATTTTGGCATGCGCCGACCAGCGGGCGATAAGCACAAAAGAAAAAACAGCGCCGGCCATCATGGGAATCTCTTTGGGGTTGTAGTGGGCATGCGCCAGAAAACGCGGGAAAAAAATTAAAAACAAAACGGCGTAGGCGGCGGCTTCCGCGCCAGCAAGCTGACGAGCCAATAAAAAAAGCCCGGTTAGACACAGCCCGGCCATAAATAAATTGAGCGCATGCCCGCCGCGCCAGGGACCGTAATTGATCGTCGCGTACAAACTGGGGTGATAGACCCATTGTTCGCGCGGAATTTCCGGCCGCGGCGCGGATTTGAAAATGGAAAATGCCGCGGCGGTAGCCAGTTGCGCGCGGCGCTCGAGCCATTGCTCGTCGTCGCCGTGGCCGTACTTATTTAAATTTGCCAACCCAATCAGAAAAAACGCGACGATCGACGCGGCGGCTAAAACGACCCAGCGTTTTTCGCTCAACGCGCCCTCGGCACGGGGTTCGTTCTTTTGACGCGAATCAGATCGCGCAGGGATTTAAGCAGCCGGTTGCGAATGTTGTATTTCGACACGCCGGAAACACGTGGATGGTGGAGCACGCCGCACTCCGCCACGCGGAATCCATTGCGCAGAACCAAATACGGAAGAAAACGGTGCGCGCCGTCGAATAAATCAATGTTATCGACGCAGTTTTTCTTAAACAAACGAAGGGTGCATGAAATATCGTGAAACGGATCGCCCAATATGGCGCGGCGCACGGCATTGGCCACTTGCGACGACGCTATCCGCACCCAGGGATCTTCGCGTTTCTCGCGCCGGCCTTGAACAAAATCAAACCCTTCCCTTATTTTGTTCATCATCGCGGGCAAATCAGCGGGATCGTTCTGCAAATCGGCGTCCAATGTAGCGATTAAAGAGTAGCGCGCAAGTCCGATGCCGGCTTTGATGGCGCTGGTTTGGCCCGCGTGCGCGGGCAACTGATGAGCCACAACTCGCACGTCTCGAATCGACTGAATGGCTTCGAAACTTTGATCCGTGGAAACGTCATCAACAAAAATAATTTCGTATCCACCGGCTGCGGGCCATTCTTTTAGCGCGGCAATAATCTTTTGATGCAAAGGGCCGACGTTGTCGCGCTCATTAAAAACGGGGATGACAATGGAAATATTCTCGGCCATATATTGCCGACGATTGTCTCTATTTTCAAATCGATTTGCCATGTATACTTGGCCGATAAGACTGGCCATGGCCCCGAAACAGCGCCGGGGCCAAAAATTTTCGATAACTTTATTTCAAATGCAATTTTAGGAGAGGTGGCTGAGTGGTTGAAAGCGGCGGATTGCTAATCCGTTATACGGGTGTAAACCCGTATCGAGGGTTCGAATCCCTCCCTCTCCGTTCTTTTATAATGAAACGAACCCTCCTAGCCCTAACACTGTGCGCCACCTTTTTGACGCCGTCCTTCGCCGCGGAAAACAGCGGCCGCGACGCGCGCATAACCAATGTGACCGGCAAGGTGTATATCCGCGCCAAAGGCCTGGGACCGAATGAATGGGTCCGCGCCGAAAATGACACGCCGCTCGCCGATGGCGACACGATCCGCACCGACGCCGGCGCCAAAGCCGAAGTGACCATGGACGGCGACAGCGTCGTCCACTTAAGCGAAAACACCGAACTGGTCGCCGATGTTTTGGAACGCGCTGCCACCCGTTTCTTTCTCGCCTTGGGTTCTCTCACCGCTAAAATCCGCGCGCTGAGCGAGCCTTCCGAACGCTTCTATATTAAAACGCCGGTCGCGGTCGCCGCCGTGCGTGGAACGGAGCTGGCCGTGACATACGAAGGCGAAGAGGCCCCGGCCGTGGTCGGCGTTTTCGACGAAGGCCAAGTGGTCGTCGAGACCGAAGGCAATGAGGACGTCATCCTTAATCCCAATCAAGAAACGGAAATCGGCGAAGGCACGGCCCCCACGACGCCGCAACCGCTGGCTAAACTCCTGGTCAATCGCCCCGGTATCGTCCACGTGCGCGAACGCGTCCAATTTTTAAAACCCCGGTGGCAGGAAATTCCCGCGGCCAAACGCCGCGAGTTCCGCACGCGCCTTTTAGCCAAACCGCGTGAACGAATCGAATTTAAACGCCCCGTTCGTTTGGCTCCGCCGAAATTACAGCGTCGCGACCGTCCGAACCGTCCCGAACGGCAGCGCCGTGAACGTCCCTAAAAAGCTCAACCGCCTCGCCGGCGAAAAAAGCCCTTACCTTCTCCAGCACGCCGACAACCCCGTTGATTGGCGGCCGTGGAATGACGAAGCGCTGGCCCTGGCCAAGAAAGAGCAGAAGCCCATTTTCCTATCGATAGGCTATTCCACCTGTCATTGGTGCCACGTGATGGCGCACGAGTCTTTCGAAGACCCGCAGATCGCCGAACTTCTTAATAAACACTTCATTAACATCAAGGTTGACCGCGAGGAACGTCCCGACGTCGATGCGATCTACATGAACGCGGTACAAATGCTCACCGGCGCGGGCGGCTGGCCGATGTCGGTGTGGATGACGCCGGATTTAAAGCCGTTTTACGCGGGCACTTATTTCGCACCGGACGACCGCTACGGCCGCCCCGCGTTCTCCAGCGTGATCACGCAGCTTGCCGAGATATGGGAGAAAGACAAAGACCGCATACTTGAATCCTCCGGTCAAATCACACAGGCGCTGACCGACGCGGTGACGGCGCGCGCTAAGGGAAACGGAGTGCCGCCCGCGTTTAAAGAAGCGGCGGACAAGACGTTCGCCCAGTTGAGCTCCATGTACGATCCGGAGCACGGCGGTTTCGGCCGGGCACCCAAGTTCCCCATGCCCACGTATTTAAATTTCCTGCTCGATTACCATGCGGTCACCAAAAATAACGACGCGCTTGTCATGGTGATGCGCACGTTGGAAAAAATGATTAACGGCGGAATCTACGACCAGTTGGGCGGCGGTTTCGCCCGCTATTCCACCGATGACAAATGGCTCGTCCCGCATTTCGAAAAGATGCTCTACGACAACAGCCAGCTTGTGGCCGTTATGGCCAAGCTGCACGTCACGCAACCGATGCCCGCTGTCGAGCGTGCGCTGCGCGAGACCGCGGCGTATGTGCTGCGGCAGATGACGCATCCGGACGGCGGGTTCTATTCGGCCGAAGACGCCGACAGTGAAGGCAAGGAAGGAGCGTTTTACTTATGGACGCTTGCCGCCGTTAAGAAAGCGCTGGGCGATGAGACGGAAAATTTCCTCGCGCATTTTCCGGTGACCGCCAACGGCAATTTCATGGACCCGCACACGCAGGAAGCAGGCCAAAATATTTTGATCCGGGCCAACGAGGCCGACGCAAAAACGGAGGCGGCCCTGTCGCCTCTGCGCCAAAAGCTTTTTGACGAACAAGCGAAGCGCCCGCGACCCCATCGCGACGATAAGATCATCACGGAGTGGAACGGCCTGATGATTTCTGGCTTGGTGCACGCGGCGGCCGCCCTTAATGAAAAATCGTGGCTCGCCGCGGCGGAGCTGGCCGCCGCTTTCGTCGAAAAGAATCTCTACGACGCGAACTCCGGGGTTTTGTTTCGCCGCTGGCGCGACGGTGAACGCAAAATCGAGGGACACCAGGCCGATTACGCGTTTTTTATCCAGGCCCTCGTTGATCTGTTTGAAGCGACAGGATCGATGCATTGGCTTATGCTGGCCCAAACACTGCATCAAAAGCAAAACGCACTCTTCATCGATCCATCCGGCGGCTATTTTTCAACCGAAGAGCGCAGCGACCTGCTTTTCCGCATGAAAGACGAGGCCGATAACGTGACGCCGTCAGGGAACTCCATCGCCGCGCTAAACGGGTTCCGCCTGGGCGCGATTACGGGCCAGCCCGAACTGAGTAAAATCGGCGAGAACGCACTAAAGGCGGCGGCTAAAAATTTAACCGAGTATCCGGCATCGTTGACGTCGATGATCCAGGGCCTGCTTTTTATGGAGCGCGGGCCGTCGCAAATTGTGATCGTCGGCCCGTTCGGCCACACCGGCACACAAGCGTTGCTCAAAACCGCGGCGCGCTTCCGGCGGCCCGGTTCGGTCTTGCTCCCGGTCGATCCCCTGGCCACTCAACAGAAACTTGCTACAATCGTCCCCGCTTTAAAAGCGCTTTCAATGGTGGGCGGGGACGCCACGGCGTATGTCTGCGCCCATTACTCTTGCCAAAAACCGACCACCAATCCGCACGAACTGCGCACACAACTGGAGAGACTTAACGATGGGTGAAACATACATATCGCGCGCCGGCTATGAAAAGCTGATCAAGGAAGTTGAGGCGCTTAAACAGCGCAAACAAGATTTGTCGAAAGAAATCGGCGAAACCCGCGAGCAGGGTGACCTCCGTGAAAACGCCGGTTATCAATACGCCCGCGAAAAACAGGCCGAAACCATTCGCCGCATCGCCGAGATCAGCGACCGCCTGGCCGGCGCCAAAATCATCGACGACATGAACCTGCCCAAAGACCAGGTCATCATCGGCATGAAAGTGACCATCAAAGATTTGTCCGACAGCGAAGAGTATGAATACACGTTGGTTGGCGGCGAAGAATCCGATCCGGCAGCGGGAAAAATTTCCGTGCACGCGCCGATCGCGCAAGGACTCCTCGGTCATAAAGTGAACGCCGTGGTCGAGATTGCGTTGCCTGGCGGAACGACCAAATTCAAAATTCTAAAAATCGAGCTTTCCGTTTAACATGACCCTTCGCCCAACGGCCTTTCTTCTCGCGCTGGCCATCTTTTTACCCGCTTGCTCCAACGGAGAAACCGTCTCTTCATCCACCCCGGCCGCCAATGCCGAATCCAAAATTCCGCTATGGGGCGATTATCCGAACGACCGCCCGAGCTGCGTGCGCGGCATTCACTTAACAGCCTGGGTCGTGGGCAGCGCCAAGCGCCGGGCCGATTATGAAGCCCTTTTCGCCGAAACCGAAATCAACACCGCGGTTATCGACATCAAAGAAATCGACGGCGAAATTTATATCCCCGGTGTGAAATTGGACGGACACGACGTGTATGCCGCCGCGGTGAAGGACATGAAAGGCTACCTCACCTATTTAAAAGAACGCGGGGTGTACACCATCGCGCGCATGACCGTTTTCAAGGACCAGAAGCTGGCCAAACTTAAGCCGGAGTGGGCCGTGCGCGCGGACCCGCCGATCGCCAAAGCCAAAGAAAAAGGGTTAGCGGCCAATGTTTGGGTGGACCGGCATGGCCGCGCGTGGGCCGACCCGTACAATGCGAACGTATGGAAATACAATATCGCCATTGCCGAAAAGGCTGCGGATCTGGGCTTTCAGGAAATCCAGTTCGACTATATACGCTTCCCATCCGACGGTCCCACGGAGCGCTGCCGCTATTCCAAGCCTCACTCCAAGGATGCGTCCGTTAAGGCACTCGCCGAATTTTTGGAAGAAGCTCACAAGAAGTTATCCCCGCGCGGCGTGAAAATTTCCATCGATGTGTTTGGGTTGGTGGGTTCATACGACAACGATTTGGGCATCGGTCAGCGGCTGTCCGATATCACCGACCACATCGACGTTTTATCGCCGATGATGTATCCGTCCCATTACGGGGCCGGAGAATACGGCATCAAGGATCCGAACTCCAACCCTTACGCGACGGTATACCGCAGCATCAACGACACGCGTAAAGTTCTTAAAGGCAAAAACGTTATTTTACGGCCTTATCTGCAGGATTTCAGTCTCGGCGTGAAATACACGGCCAAACACGTGCGCGACCAGATTGAAGCGGCGTATGATAATGGAGTGGGCGAATGGCTTTTGTGGAATCCGTCGTGCCGCTACACCAAAGACGCCTTCGAAAAAAAGACGCCCAAGCCTTAAGCGGCTCTTAACCCGTCCGGCCGGGCGGCCGTTCCCTTCAATATTTCCCGATCCAACGCGTTCTCAACCGCAATCGCGGCGCGCGTGGCGAATGTTCGCGCCATGTCCATGCGGCGGCTGGAAAGATGAAAGGGCTCGTACGACCATGCGTTGATCACGCCCAGCGGCTCGCCGTTCATCGTGCGCAAAGGAATAGCCAGCCACGCTTTATAAGGAGTGGAGCCGGTGAACGGAGCAATGGAGGCGAGTTCGTTTTGCAAAGTCGCCTCGCCGGTCTCGAGCGTTTTTCCTGGAATGCCTTCGCCCATGTGGCATGTCAATTTCCCCTCTTGTCCGGCAAATTGTCCGCGCACCAATGTCGAGCGCAAAACACCGGCCTTCGCGTCCCACAGCATGAAGCTCGCTTGGTCCGCCTGCGCAATCCGACAAATGCCGTCCACAACCGCTTCGTACGCGGCGTCGGCGCCGTGCGTCGAGCCCATGAAGGCGGCAACCGCGCAACTATTCATTTCGGTGGCGAGGTCCAAGTCTTCGATATGGCTTAAACGTTCAACCGTCAGACCGATTGCGTTGGCGATAAAGTCCAAAAATTTTACTTCGTCGTCACGAAACGCATTTTCCAACTGGCTGCCGGTAAAAAGCACGCCATAGGGAGCGCGGTCGGACCCGGCAATGGGCAGGCACAAATGCGATTTAAACGAAAACGACTCGGTCGCGCAGGGATCCTGGGTTGAATCGCCGTAATAAAGCGGTTTGCCGCGAGACATCACCGGGCATGACGCGGAAGCCAGCTCGCGCGCCAAATCCGGGCGATCGTTGGCGGGGTCGGCGAAGGCCTTCATGAACTGCGAATCGCTTTCGGTTAAAAAAACGCGCGACCAGCTGTTCAGCTGAGGCGAAATCTCCGCGTTCAGCTCCGCCACCAGGCCTTCTATGGAACGCGGCAAATCGGCCGTGCCGCTGATGTGCCCCAAACGTTCTGAAACCAGCGTCAAAAATTTCATGCGCGACAGGCGCACCAGCTCCGTGTCGTCGCGTTTTCTCAATAAGTTGACCGCCAAGGCCGCGATTGAAACCGTCATCAACATGAAAAAAAGTCGCGCGCCGAGGTCGAGAAAATTTGTCGACGTCATCGACACAATCGAGGAAACAACAGCAAACGAATAAAGCAGCACGCCGCCAAAACCGTAGTACAGAATCATGACCCAATCGCGGTGGAAGGCCTGGATGATAAGCGGCACAAAATAAATGAAGTAGAGCGGGCTCGCGGCGCCGCCCGTGCAGTAAACCGCCAAGGACAGCGCGATCATATCGACGCCGCAGACGATAAAATCAATGGAACGCGTGTTGTGGGTGCGGCTCAACATCCATGTGGCGGCAAGTTGAACCGCGCCATAGACAAGGTAAACGGCGAAAACGGGAGCGAACGATTTGATCACGCCGCCCAGCCATAAAGCGAGCAAAACGGCGACGGAGGATGTTGAGATCCAGATGCGGAACGCGTTATCGAAGCGGATTTTTTCCGACCCCAATTGCTTTTCCTGCAAATGGAGGGCATTCCAAGACAGCAGTTCTTTTATGCTGAGCCAATGCATGTGAATAGTGTAACCGGCGCAGATCAAGATACAAGGGAATCTCCCGTCGGAAAATGTCGTTTTTCGGCTCTAGAACACGCGTTAAAAATGAGGCGTCGTTTTTTTGCAAAACTGATATAAAATACTCGCTCTATGAACGCAAAAACGTTGACCGAAAATAAAACCGCCGCGCAAAATCCAGCGGCCTTGGGCGATCGCGAGGCCCGAGAACTGATCTGCGACTTGTGCCGCCATTTCTATTCGCTCGGCTGGGCGTCCGGCACCGGCGGCGGCGTGTCCGTCCGCTCGGGCGACAAAATATACATGGCGCCCTCGGGCGTCCAAAAGGAACGCATGCACCCGGAAGACATGTTTGTCCTTGATTTGAAAGGCGAGGTCCTTCAGGCTCCCGCGACGGCCGGTGTCAACGTTTCCGCGTGCCGTCCCCTGTTTATGCACGCGTTCCAACTGCGCAATGCGGGCGCGGTTTTGCACAGCCATTCGTTAAACGCCATGCTGGCCACCCTCATCTCGGGGAACGTTTTTCGCATTACCGGCATTGAAATGCTGAAAGGTATCGCCGGCGTGGGCTGCTTCGATGTGCATGAAGTCCCCATCATCGACAACACCGCCTATGAGTGCGACCTGGCCGACTCGCTGAAAGAAGCCATTATCGCGTACCCGAAATCCAACGCGGTTCTGGTGCGCGGGCACGGCGTTTATATTTGGGGTAAAGATTGGATACAGGCCAAAACGCAGGCGGAGTGCTATGACTACCTGTTCGAAGCGGCCGTCAAAATGAAGCAACTGGGCCTCAACCCAGAGGGAGGAAAGAAATGAAAGCATTCTGGATCAACGACAACACGCCGGTTTCCTCGGCCGACCTGAAAGCCAATGGGGTCGATTATGAAAAACTTGATGTGAACAACTACCAAGCCGACCTGGAACGCATCAAGAAGAACAATAACTACGTGGCGCAAGATATCGTGGAATTAAACCCGACGCTTCCGAACCTCGAAACCATCTGCGCGAAATTCGATAAAGAGCACTTGCACACCGATGACGAAGTGCGCTTCGTTCTCGCGGGCAACGGCATCTTCGATATCCGCTCGAAAGACGACCGCTGGATGCGCGTGGAAGTGACCGAAGGCGATTTCATTTCCGTGCCGGCGAACCGCTATCACCAGTTCTTCCTGAAAGAAGACAAGATGATTCGCTGCGTGCGGCTGTTTAAGGACAACTCAGGCTGGACGCCGCTCTATCGCAAAGAACGCGAAGCGGCTGCTTCGGCAAACTAAGATTTAATCGGCTCGGGCGCCGGAGCCGGTGTTTCCGCCTCAGGCGGATTCGCTGGCTCCGGGGTTTCGGGTCCCAGAAGCTCTCCTTCCTGCGCCGCGTCGTCAACTCCCCCCGCTTCCTGATCGATCTCCGGTGTTACCGGTTGCTCCATCGTTAACGATCCGTTTTCCACCAGCGCGGGAGGCGCGGGCTCGGCGGTAATCAATGTCCCAAACGGACGCTCGACAGTTCCCGAGCGATCCCGCATCGATTTAAGAATGGTTGTGATGGCTTCCCGAGAAAGCGGCAGCGGCGCTTCATCCTCATACGCCGGCTGGATTGCATCCTCGATAATAATATCCGCTGGATGGGCATGCATGGGCGGATTAAGTGGCGCTTGGTGAGATTTATTTTTAGCGGTTTGAACGAGAAAGACAACGACCGCGATCCAGGAAACAAGCAGCCCGGCCACAAAAAACACGTCCCTTTTTTGAATCACTGGTCCCGATGCGTCGTCTCGATGTCCGTTCATTTTTCCTCCGTTCGGGACGCTCATTCTACTATTGATTATTGGCCCAGGCTCTTCCGTCTAAAAATGTCCGTTTTTACATTCAAAACGCGATCCAAAAATAGCGTACCGCCTAGATGATCGATTTCGTGTTGCAACGCCAAAGCCTCGAAACCCGCAGCGGTGATCTCCCGTTCGCCCCCGCCCAATACCTGGGTGCGCACCCGGACTTGCAAATAACGGCGCACATTCGCCAAAAGATCCGGCACTGAGAGGCATCCCTCGCGCGGGATCTGTTCGCCGCTGCCGCCAATTAAAACCGGATTAATGAGGACGATCAGTCCGTGGTTTTCGGGAAACGGTTTAGCGGACGGCGTTTTGCGATGACGGACGTCGATAACACTGACCTGCTTAAGCACACCGATCTGGGGTGCCGCCAAGCCCACGCCAGGGCTTTTGTAGAGAGAATCCGTGAGATCCTGAACAAGAAGAAGCAAAGACGGGTCCGCCGGATCGACGGCCTCACTTGGCGTGGACAATACGGGGTCGGGAAAAAGCAGGATTTTTTTGACGGTCATTAAATCGATTCGTCCGCGAGCGGGCGAATCTGGATTTTCGTGGAAAGTTTTTTGGCCAAGGCTGCGAGTTCCTTTTCCAGCTGAGCCGGGCTGCTCGGCAATTCCCCCTCGACAAACAGCACATAGCCGGGTTTTGTCCCCGCATCGGTGCGGTGGGTCATCAAATCGGTGACGTTAAATTTGCTTTTGGCTAAACAAGCGGTGAGTTGATAAACAAGCCCAGGGCGGTCGGCGCCATGCAGCGAAACCAGGTACATGCCCTTTTTCGCCGGGCGGAAAGCCGCTTCCTTCTTGCTCAACGGTTTGACGTTGACGGCCAGCGAGAATTTCTTGGCGGCCGCTTTAAACAGCGCGGTCGCGCTCGACAGAGAATAACGGCGCGGCGAGGAATAAATAAGCAGAATACCGAACTCAGAGCCAAGTCGCAGCATCGACGAATCTTCGATGTTGCAGCCATTATCGAACAGCGCCTTTGTGACCGCGGCCACAATACCGGGTTTGTCAGCGCCCGTGGCCCATAACAAATAGTGATTAACCATAGAGCCAAACTAAAATATTTTTATATACTCGCCAACAGTTGTTCCCGCCTGCCGAACAATCCCAGTTGTTGATGGATGTGGTGGAAAATTATTTTTTTGAGGATGCTATGAGAAAATTCAATGTCGCTGTCGTCGGTGCCACGGGTGCTGTCGGCCTCGAAATGGTTCGCATGCTTGAGTCGCGCAAATTTCCGGTGAAGCAGCTCCGCCTCTTCGCCAGTAAGCGTTCGGCTGGAACCAAGGTGAAATTCAATGGCAAGTCGATAACGGTTGAAAGACTTGATAATGAACAGTTTTCAGGAATTGATGTCGCCCTTTTTTCGGCTGGTGGCTCGATTTCTCTGCAGTACGCGCCCAAGTTCGCCAAACTCGGCACGTATGTGATTGACAACTCCAGCGCCTGGCGCATGGAAAAAAACATTCCGTTGATCGTTCCGGAAGTCAACCCGGGCGCAATCAATCGCTCGAAGATTATCGCCAATCCCAATTGCTCCACCATTCAAATGGTGGTGGCCTTAAAGCCTCTTCACGATGCCGCGCAGATTAAATCCATCCGCGTGGCCACGTACCAGTCTGTTTCCGGGGCCGGCGGCCGCGGAATTGAAGATCTCACGGCCCAGAGCCGTGCCTGGGCCCAAAACAAGCCCATTCCAGCCCCCAAGAAGATCTCCCATCAGATCGCTTTTAACCTGGTTCCCCAGATCGACGTCTTTATGGACAACGGCTACACCAAGGAAGAGATGAAAATGGTGGGTGAGACCCAGAAGATTATGAATGCTCCCCATATTTCGGTGTCCGCCACCTGCGTGCGCGTACCGGTGTTCCGCTCCCACTCCGAGTCGGTGTGGATCGAAACCAAGAAACCTCTTTCTGTCAAAAAGGCCCAAGTCCTGCTTAAGAAGGCCCCCGGGATCAAGCTAGTGGACCAGCCGTCCAAAGGTCTCTACCCGATGCCCATCGATGCAGAAGGCCAATCGATTACCTACGTGGGCCGTATACGTAAAGATTTGGTGGCCAAAAACGGACTGATTCTATGGGTCGTTTCGGACAATTTGCTCAAAGGCGCAGCCCTTAATGCCGTCCAAATTGCCGAGCTTTTGGCCAAAAAGGGAAAGATATAGTTTCACTGTTCCACGTAGAACTTTCAATTAAAACAATTGATAATCAATTACTTTAAGATTTAACTAGGAGAATATATGCCCAAAGCCATCATCAAGCCGGTTTCCTTGTTCCTCTTCATGGTTTTTTTGACCCCCATCGCGTTTTCGCAGGTGGTCGGCAAGAGCATGGCCACGGTAAATGGCGAAGCGATCTTCCTGTCTGAGTTCGACAAGAACTGGGAAAGCTATATGGAACAGCGCAAACAGGCGCTTCCGGACGAACCCGTGACCCCTGAATGGGAAGCCTCCCAGAAAAAAGAACTTCTCGACCAGATGCTGGAAGAGAAGCTGCTCGAGCAGGAAGCCAATAAACGCGGCATCAAAGTTCAGAAGCGCCAGGCGGAAGAAGGCATCCTTCAGATTAAGAACCGTTTCAAAACCCGCAACCCGGGCACGAAGATGACCAAAGAAGAATTCGAACGTCCGCTGACGCCCAAGGAAAATGAAGAGTTCCAAAAGGAACTGCGCAGCCAGGGCTTGTCCGAAAAAGATTTCGAAAAGAAAATCGAAAACCAACTCAAGGTCTTAAACCTGACCGACCAGGAAGTAAAGCGCCGCGTGCCCGCGCCCTTTAAAGAATCGGCCAATCCCGATGACGAGAACCGCCAGCTGACGGCGGAGTATGAAAAAGAGGCCAAATCCCTCTATGCGGAAATCGAGAAGAAATACACTGATAAAAATTTTAAGCCGGAAGCCGAGGATGAGATCGGTCAAATGGTGATGCTGCTCAAGAACCGCCTGGGCGAAACGGTGCACGCGCGCCACATTCTGATCAAATCCGAGCGCTCCGAAGATTTGAAGAAGCGCAACGCCGCGCTCGAAAAAATCAAAGCGATTAAAAAAGAAATCGACGGCGGGGCCGATTTTGAAGAAACCGCCAAAAAGAAATCAGAAGGGCCCGGCGCCAACACGGGCGGCGACCTCGGCTTCTTCACGCGCGGACAGATGGTCCCTGAATTCGACAAGGCCGCATTCGAGCTGCCGGTGGGGGGAGTCTCCGGAATTATTGAAACCAAGTTCGGCTACCACCTTTTGAAAGTGGAAGAAAAACGTGCCGCTCAGAAACTTCGCTATGAAGACATCAAATTGGACCTGGCCAACTATGTGTATCAGCGCCGCGGCCAGGAACGCTACGACGAATTTGTTCAGGAACTGCGCAAAAAAGCAGATATCAAAATACTTCACGACTTCAGTGATGTTAAAAAGGGGTAAAAAACAGTAATTGACACCATTGGTTGTTAATTGCTAGAAACCACGCTCTTATGTCGACGAAAACATACAACCCAACGAAAAAAAGCATCTCCCGGAACTGGCATTTGATCGATGCAAAAGGCCAGATCCTCGGGCGTTTAGCCACCGAAGCGGCCAGCTACCTCTCGGGCAAAAGAAAAGCCACCTTTGCTCCGAACGTGGACGGCGGCGACCATGTGGTCGTGATCAACGCCGAAGGCATCCGGATCACCGGCAACAATAAGCCGACCCAAAAAATCGATTTCCGCCACTCGGGCTACCCGGGCGGCTACACCATCACCCCGTACGGCCTCTTCCTGGAAAAGAAACCGACCCGCGCCATTGAACTGGCGGTCAGCGGCATGCTTCCGAAGACCCGCCTGCGCGCGCGTCAAATGACCCGCCTGCACGTTTTCCGCAAAGACTCGCATCCGTTCGGCGCCCACTTCGCGGCCAAAGAAGCGGCAGCGAACAAAGAGAAACAAGCGGTGGGAGCGTAATATGACCATGGAATTTCCGATCTGGGCCACCGGCCGCCGCAAAGAAAGCGTCGCCCGCGTTCGCGTTGTTAAAGGAACCGGCCAACTTCTCATAAACGATAAATCGATCAACGACTATTTCGGCGGACACACCCGTGCCCGCTCCGATGCCTCCGCACCTCTGTTGTCCAACAAGCACACCGCCGGCTACGACTTCCACATCACCGTCACCGGCGGCGGCGTTACCGGCCAGTCCGGCGCCATTAAGCTCGGCATCGCCCGCGCGCTTGTTGAAATCGACCCGACGCAGCGCCCCGCCTTCCGCAAAGAAGGTTTTCTCACGCGCGACCCGCGTATGGTTGAACGGAAAAAACCGGGCCAACCCAAAGCCCGTCGTCGCTTCCAACATTCCAAACGCTAATCTGCCCCTGCATCGTTTGCTGACCCGCGCCGAGTCTCTCGGGCGAAAGGCCTCTTTTTGCCAAAACAGGGGGGACTTTCACCGGGCGAAGCGCTACTTCCTCGAAGCCCACGTCATTTATCAGAAGACCAAGGACCCGCTGGGCGTGATCGATACTGCGCATGCGCTGGGCGACATCCACCGCCAGCTCGAAGATTTTGCCTGGGCCCGCCGGTGGTACGAGAAAGTCCTGCGCATCCAGCCGCAAAACATCGATTCGCAGCTCGGGCTCGCGCTCTGTCTGCGCGGAGAAGGGAAATACCGCGCCGCGATCGCCTCGTTCAAACGCTGTTTGAAAACATACGAACGCGCGCGCGATCACGAAGCCCGCGCCTACGTGCATTGGGCCATCGGCACCACGCAGCGCTTCGCCGAAGATTACGCGCCGGCCGAAAAAAATTTACGCACAAGCCTCGTCCTCGCCAAAAAATTAAAAGACAAATCGAGCGAGGCGTACGCCCGCGCGGGCCTCGGGGGAACACTGCGCATGCGCGGCCGCTACAAAGAATCCGGCGCCGAATACAAACGCGCGTATGCGATTTTCCGTCGAGAAAAAGACGATTTTGGCATCGCTTATTCCTCCTGCGGACAGGGCAACGCGCTGCGCATGCAGAACAAACCGCGCCTGGGAATTCCGTTCATGAAGCGCGCGATCGCACTGTACCGCGCGCTCGATCTCAAAGGGCCGCGGGCGTATGTGCTGTGGAGCCTAAGCCAGGCGGAACTGATGATCGGCCGTGTGCGCGACGCAAACACGCATTTAAATGAAGCCGAAAAACTGTTCCGCGCGGTCAATGACCGCCGCGGTTTGTCCTACATCGCCAAAGGCCGCGCGACTTATCGCGCTGTTTTGAAAAACCCGCTGTTACAATCTCCCCAGATTCCCTAAAAACTCTTTTAAAAAAGGCTTGCAACCACTCAAAACTCACCTTAAATACAAGGAGTTGTTGGGGCGGTAAAAACCGTCCTATTTAAGGAGGAGTTTGTGAAGAAAAACGAACTCATAGACAGAGTCACGAGAGAAGCCCGTCTTCGCCGGTCGGAAGCGGTCCGCGCCGTTAAAGCGCTGGTCGGCTCCATCCGGGCCACTATTTCGGAAGGCGGCAAGATCTCTCTTTCCGGATTGGGCACATTCAAGGTGAAGTCCCGCAAGGCTCGCCCTGGACGCAACCCCAAAACGGGCGAGACCATCCAAATCCCGGTGGGGCGCAAGATCTCATTCAAGCCCAGCCTGGCGTTGAAGAAGCTCGTCAAAAGCTCTGGCGCTGCCCGCTAACGCCGCTTTTTGACCTAACAAGGAAGCCCCGCGAACCGCTCGGGTTCGCGGTGCTTCCTATTTTTACGCCCAGTTAATAAACTCCCTGCCTATGCCACTGCCAGCGAAGAAGTTACAGAATCTGCCTCCTTATATATTTACCCGGATAAAAGTCCTCACCCAGGAAGCGAAAGCGAAAAATCTGGACGTGATCGACCTGTCCATGGGCAACCCCGATTTGCCCACGCCGCAGCCGGTGGTCGATCGATTGATCGACACGGTCCAGCATCATCCGCGCACGTTCGGTTATCCGCAGGCGAAAGGCATGCAAAAATTCCGGAAAGCGGTCGCCGAGTGGATGAAGAAACGTTTCGACGTCGCGCTCGATCCGGAGAAAGAAGTGTGCGCGCTGATCGGCTCCAAAGAAGGCATCGCCAATTTGTGCGACGCGTATCTCGAGCCGGGGGACACCGCGCTCGTGCCGAACCCGTGCTATCCGGTGCATTTTTTCGGCGTGGTGCTCGCGTCGGGAAAACCGCATCTTCTCCCGATCAACGCGAAAAATAATTATTTGCCGGAACTCGAAAAAATTCCGGAAGACGTCGCGCGCGCGACCAAAATATTTTTCCTGAATTACCCGAACAACCCGACGGCCGCCACCATCGACGATCCGAACTATTTGAAGGACGTCGTCCGCTTTGCCAAGAAGTACGACATTCTCGTCTGCTATGACAACGCGTATTCGGAGTTGGCGTTCGACGGCTACGAGCCGCCGAGCTTCTTCAACATTCCGGGGGCGCGCGAGGTGGGACTGGAATTCCATTCATTTTCCAAGACGTACAACATGGCCGGCTGGCGCCTGGGCTGGGCCTGCGGCGACGCCAAATTGCTCGGACCTTTGGAGAAGCTAAAATCCTATATTGACTATGGAGCGCCGAGCTTCGTTCAGCTCTCCGGCGTGAAGGCGCTCGAGCTTTGGCCCGAGTTTGCTCATGAGCTGGCGCAAACGTACGCGCGCCGCCGCGACTATTTGTACGAAGGGCTCACCTCCCTTGGCTGGAAGATGCAGAAGCCGAAAGGGACCATGTATCTGTGGACTGAAATTCCCGAGGCGTATAAATCGATGGGATCGCTGGCGTTTTGCGAGAAGTTGATCCGTGAAACGGGCATCGCGGTCTCGCCCGGCGTCGGCTTCGGCTCCGAAGGGGAAGGGTTCGTGCGCATCTCATTGGTCACGCGCGACAGCCGCTTCTACGACATGCTCGTGCGTCTGAAAAAATTTCAAAACGTTAAAGGAGTCGTCATACGCGAGCCAAAAACGAAGTAACCATCGGCCTGCTTGGCTTTGGAACCGTCGGTTCCGGCACCATGCAGCTGCTTAATCAGCAGCGCCGCGACATCGAGGCGCGCGTCGGCGCGCGCCTGAACATCAAATGGCTCTGCAGTCGCGGCAAAAAAAGTTCGCCTTACCTGCCCAAAGGCATCCGCCAGACCAGGAATTGGAAGGACGTCGTTTTTGATCCGCAGGTCGACTGCGTGGTCGAACTCATCGGCGGCACCTCGCCGGCGAAAGAAGCGGTCATGGCCGCTCTGAACAACGGCAAGCACGTTGTCACCGCCAATAAAGCCATTCTCGCCAAATATTGGGACGATATTTTTAATCTTGCCCGTAAAAAGCGCCGCCTGGTTTATTTTGAAGCGGCGGTGGGCGGCGGCGTGCCCATTGTCCAAGCCATCAACGAAGGCTTGGCCGGCAACCGCATCCGCCGCATCGTCGGCATTCTGAACGGGACCACCAATTTTATTTTGACGCGCATGCAGGAGGCGGGCGAAAGCTACTCCAGCGCGCTGGCCGCCGCACAGAAAGCCGGTTTCGCCGAGGCCGACCCGACGTTTGACGTCGAAGGCATCGACGCCGCGCAAAAAATTTCGATCCTGGGCTCATTGGCCACGGGGCAATGGATCCGTCCGCAGAAAATTCACACGGAAGGCATCTCCAAGCTTCAGCTGACCGACATGCGCATTGTTAAAAATCTTTTGCATAAGACGATCAAACTTTTGGCCATTGCCGAATTGCGCAATCACGGCTGGGTGCTGCGCGTTCACCCGGCGCTGGTATCGCAGCTGCACCCGTTCGCCAACGTGCGCAACGAGTACAACGCGATCTCGGTCCTCGGCGACGCGGTGTCCGACGTCATGCTCTACGGAAAAGGGGCGGGAAAACTCCCGACCTCCAGCGCCGTCGTCTCCGACATCATTTTTCTCTGCCGCCAAATCGCCAACGGCACGGCGGGCCAGTTGCCGTACGTTAGCCCGGGCGCCGAAAAGTCCGCGCCGGTGGTGTCGATGGATCACATCGTCAGCCGCTACTATCTGCGCGTGACCACGCTCGATAAACCCGGCGTTCTCTCCAAAATTACGGGCATTCTCGGCAAGAAAAACGTTTCCATCGCGACCGTTCATCAGGACGAGGCCGAACTTTCCGGCCGCGGCAAGGCCGTGTCGGTCGTTCTCGTCACGCACTTAAACGCCGAGAAGAACGTTCAGGCCGCCGTGCGCGAGATCAATAAACTTTCCTCCACCAAGGCGGCCACCGTCGTCTTAAGAATGGAATAGGGCACACATGAGCTGCGCTTATAACGGCATCATCGACCGCTACCGGGAACATCTGCCGGTCAACAGCAAAACCCCGATCGTCACCCTGGTCGAAGGCAACACGCCGCTGGTGCTCGTGCCGAAACTCGCCGCCGAACTCGGCGTTCCGCAGATCTCTCTCTATTTAAAACTGGAAGGCTTAAATCCCACCGGCTCGTTCAAAGACCGCGGCATGACCATGGCCGTGACGCAAGCGGTCAAAGACGGCTCCAAGGCGATCATCACCGCCTCCACGGGCAACACCTCGGCGTCGGCGGCCGCCTACGCGGCGCGCGCGGGCCTGGGCTGCGTGGTGCTGGTGCCCGAAGGAAACATCGCGCTGGGAAAACTCTCTCAGGCGCTGATGCACGGGGCGAACGTTTTGCAGATCGACGGGAATTTTGACGAGGCCCTGGAACTGGTCAAAGAAATTTCCGACAAGCACCCGATCACCATGGTGAATTCCATTAATCCCATGCGCCTGGAAGGCCAGAAAACCGGCGCCTTTGAAATCGTCGACTGTCTCGGCAACGCACCGGATTTCCAGTTTATGCCGGTCGGCAACGCGGGGAACATCACCGCGTACTGGATGGGCTACACCGAATATTTCGCCAAGAAAAAGAGCGCGCGCAAGCCGAAAATGATGGGCTTTCAGGCCGAAGGCGCGGCCCCGATCGTGCGCGGCGAGCCGGTGCGCAGCCCCAAAACGATCGCCACCGCGATCAAGATCGGCAACCCCGCCTCGTGGAAAAAAGCGGAAGCGGCCCGTGACGAGTCCGGCGGCATTATCGACTGCGTGTCGGACGACGAAATTTTAGAGGCGTATAAACTGATGGCGCGGTTGGAAGGCGTCTTCTGCGAGCCCGCCAGCGCCGCCGGCGTCGCCGGCCTGAAAAAATACGCGGCGGCCAACAAGGACGCCTTCACCAAAGGGACAACGGTGGTGTGCATCATCACGGGGCATGGCCTCAAAGATCCGGAACGCGCCATCTCCGCCATGCCGCGCCCGATATCGGTCAAGCCGGACATGAAAGAAATTTTGAAGCACCTGTCGTTCTAATGAGCAAAGGCCGGTTTTTCCTGATCGCGGCGATGATGACCGCGACGGTGCTTTTCACGTATCAGTTCAAGGCGTCGCCGGCCGTGCCGATCTGGCCGTGGGCGGTGCCGATGGTTCTGGTGGCGCTGGTCGCGATCAATTCCATTTGGTTCACGCGGTTTATTTCCTGGGTGATTTTTGCGCTCGCGTTTTTCGGTTTTCTGATTGTGCTCAGCGCCTTCACGCTGCGCTGGCGTAACGAACCCGGGTTCAATCCGCTGCCGTTTTACCGGGCCATGATCATGTACATCGCTTTTATTTATTCGAGCCTCGCTCAGATTAAATTGCTTGGAGGAACCAAATCATGAAGAAAATTTCCACGCTCATTCTGACCGCCGCCTTCGTTTTTTTTATCGGCTGCAAAGGGAAGTCCGATACGATTAAAATCGCCGTTGCCTTGCCGCTGACCGGCGATATCGCCTCGCTCGGCCAAGGGCTGAAGCGCGCGGTGGCCATGCGCGTCGAGGAAGCCAACGCCGCCGGCATGTTCCCGGCGCCGATCGAAGTGGTCAACTTCGACGACCGCAGCGATCCCAAAGAAGCAGTCAGCGTGGCCAACCGCATCGTCTCCGACCGCAACGTCGTCGCGGTGATCGGGCATTTTAATTCAGGTTGCTCTATTCCGGCCTCGCGCGTATACGCCCAAGCCGGGTTGCCCATGCTCTCGCCCGCCTCATCCAACCCCGAGCTCACCAACCAGCAGCTCACCGACCAATGGAAATTTCAAAAATCCATATTCCGCGCCAACACCACCGACAACGTCCAAGGCGCGTTTGGGGCGGACTTTATCTTCAATGACCTTCAAGTGAAGCAGGTGGCAATCATTCACGACAAAACGGCCTATGGCCAAGGCGTTGCTGAAGAATTCAAAAAGCGCTTCGAAGCGATCGGCGGCAAAGTGACCGCGTTCGAAGGGCTTCAAACCGGCGACCGCGACTTCCGGCCGCTGCTAACCCGCATCAAAGGCACCAATCCGCGCGCCATTTATTTTGGCGGAATGTTTTCCGAAGGCGGCATTCTGGTCCGCCAGACCCGCGACTTGGGCTTCAAAGGCTACTTTGTGACGTGCGAGGCCAATTACGACCCGTCGTTTATCCAGACCGCCGGCGACGCCGCCGAGGGCGCGTTTGTCACGTTCTTGGGCAGCCCGCCCGAACTCCAGCCCGCGGCCAAAGAATTTATCGAGCGTTATAAAAAACGTTATCCCGATGAACTCGTGAAATCCTACGACCACTACGGCTACGCGGCCGCCTCCGTTATTCTGGAATCGATCAAAGCGGTCGGCGCCGACAAACAGAAAATTATCGATTACATGCATGCCACCGAATTTGACGGCGTCCTCGGCAAAACCAAGTTCGACGAAAAAGGCGACACCGTCAACAAAACGATCACGCTTTTTCGCGTCACCAACGGAGAATTCAAGCCGCATAAAAAATAATGATGAACGTCATTGCCGAACAACTGGTTAACGGCCTGACCCTCGGCGCGATCTACGCGCTGATCGCGCTCGGGTATACCATGGTGTACGGCATCCTGCTGATGATCAACTTCGCCCACTCCGAAATTTTTATGACGGGCGCCTTCGTCGGCTGCGGCGTTCTGGTTCTCTCTTCGTTTCTTCCGCCCATGGCGTCTCTCATCGTCGCTTTCGCCGTCTCTCCGTTCGTGTGCGGAGCGCTGGCCGTGGTGATCGAACGCTTCGCCTACCGGCCCTTGCGCCGCGCCTCGCGCTTGGCGCCGCTTATTTCCGCCATCGGCGTTTCCATCGTTCTGCAAAACGCGTTTTTTCTTTGGCGCGACGATTTTCTTCCCGTGCCCACGTTTTTGCCGCCGGGCAGCGTTCAGACCGTGATTATTTTCTGCAGCCTGCTGATGATGGGCGGCCTCTGGATGTTCGTCCATCACACGCGTTTGGGACAAGCCATACGCGCCTGTTCCCAGGACCGCGACGCGGCGGGCCTGATGGGCATTAACGTGAACGCGATTATTTCGCTCACGTTTTTCATCGGCGCTGTGCTGGGCGCGGTCGCCGGCGTTCTGTACAGCCTGAATTACGGCTCGATCAAATACAACATGGGCTTCGTACCGGGCATGAAAGCGTTCACCGCCGCGGTGCTGGGCGGCATCGGCAACATCCCCGGCGCGATGCTGGGCGGGCTTTTGCTCGGCGTTTCGGAAGCGCTCGGCGCGGCGTTCTTGCCGGAAGCCGAATGGAAAGACGTTTTTGCCTTCGCCATTTTAATTTTGGTTTTGATTTTTAGACCGTCCGGCTTGCTGGGCGAGCGGACGGCTGAGAAGGTCTGATGTATCTCATCCATCGCCCATCGAAAAAAGGCTGGGCGATCATCGCCACGTTTGCCGCGGCCATTCTCGTTCCGTTTCTTCTTGAATCCACCTCTTATTCTTACTTCATCCGCATCCTCGGCCTCGCCGGGCTGTACATGATCATCGCGCTGGGCCTGAACATTGTCGTCGGGTTTCTGGGCCTATTGGATTTGGGCTTCATGGCGTTCTACGCGGCGGGGGCCTACACCATGGCCCTGCTTTCATTGCAGGGCGTTAATTTTTGGTGGGCGCTCGGCGCTTCCGCTCTTTTCTCTATGCTTTTGCGCGCCGCTCTCGGCGCTCCGGTTCTGCGGCTGCGCGGCGATTATTTGGCGATCGTTACCCTGGGCTTCGGCGAAATTATGCGCATCGTGCTCAATAATTGGGACGGCGTCACCAACGGCCCCAAGGGGCTTCTCCTCTCAACCTCAAGCGTAAAACCCGTGATGTTTTTCAGCAAACCTATTTCCACCAACCTCGACTATTACTTCCTTATCCTTTTCTTTGTCGGCGTCTGCGCGCTGATCAGCTACCGCCTCAACCATTCGCGCATGGGCCGCGCCTGGGTGGCGATCCGCGAAGACGAAACCGCGGCGCGCCTGTGCGGTATTGAACTTACGCGGATGAAGATGATCGGCTTTGTCGCGAGCGCGGGCTTTGCCGGAATCGCCGGCGGCATTTTCGCGCGCTGGGAAAATTTCGTGACGCCGGAGTCCTTCACATTTTGGGAATCCGTGATGCTCGTCACCATGATCGTCATCGGCGGCATGGGCTCGATCCCCGGCACCATTCTCGGCGTCGCGGCTTTGGTGCTCGTTCCCGAACTGTTGCGCGACGCCTTAAGCACCGGCTTTGAAAGCTGGCGCTATCTTCTATTCGGAGCGGCGCTGATCATCATGGCCGTCTACCGGCCGCAAGGCCTCTGGCCGAGCCGCCGGCGCTCGCTCGAACTACAATATGATCCTGCTACAGACAAAAAACCTCGGTAAGTCATTCGGCGGCCTGACGGCCGTTTCGAACGTGGACTTAAGCCTCTCCTCTGGAGAGATCGCGAGCCTGATCGGCCCCAACGGCGCGGGGAAGACCACGTTTTTCAACCTGCTCACCGGCGTGTATGCGCCGGATGAAGGCCGCATTGAATTTTCCGGCGAGCGCATCGATGGCCAAACGCCGTACCACATCACCAGCCGAGGGATTGCCCGCACGTTTCAAAACATCCGCTTGTTCAACAAGATGACGGTGCTCGAAAACGTGATGGTCGGCCGGCACTGCCGCACGCGATCGGAACTTTTCTCCGCGCTTATGCGCCTGCCGTCGTATTACCGCGAAGAACGCGAAATCGCCTCCTCCGCCCGCGACCGCCTGCAGTTTGTCGGCCTGCTCCAGCACGGCAACGAGCTCGCGGGCAACCTTCCGTATGGGGCGCAGCGCCGGCTGGAAATCGCCCGCGCACTGGCCACGGAGCCGCGCCTGCTGCTTCTGGACGAACCCACCGCCGGCATGAACCAATCGGAATCCATGGAGATGGTCCAGCTTATCGAGCGCATCGCCAAAGAAGGCGTTACCATTTTATTGATCGAACACCGCATGAGCCTGGTCATGAGAGTGTCCCAGCGCGTCCACGTACTCGACCATGGCGTGAAAATCGCCGAAGGCACGCCGTCCGAGGTCCAGTCCAATCCCAAAGTGATCGAGGCGTATTTGGGCACGGGCGGCGACACCGCCGACATTAACGTAGGGCACGCCTGATGTTTGAAATCAAGAATATCACCGTCGCTTACGGAAAAATCATGGCGCTGCACGGCGTGAGCCTGCAGGTGAAAGCCGGCGAAGTGGTCACGCTGATCGGCGCCAACGGCTCGGGCAAGAGTTCGCTGCTCAAAACCATTTCCGGCATCATGGCGCCCTCCTCAGGTGAAATATTGTTTGAAGGGGAGAAAATAAGCGGTCTTCCGCCGCACGAGATCACGCGGCGCGGGGTGATCCAGATCCCCGAAGGCCGGCGCATCTTTCCGCTTCTTTCCGTCGAAGAAAATTTGATGATGGGCGCTTTTTTCCGGAAGGACCACGCGGCCATCAACGCCGATAAAGAAAAAATTTTTGACGACTTTCCAATTTTGGGCGAGCGCCGCAAGCAATTGGGCGGGACGCTCTCCGGCGGCGAGCAGCAAATGCTCGCATTGGGGCGCGCTCTCATGGGCAAGCCGAAACTTTTGACCCTGGACGAGCCGTCAATGGGCCTTGCGCCTGTCATTGTCGAAAAAGTTTTCCAAATCATCCGCGAAATAAACAAACTCGGCGTCACCATTCTTCTCGTCGAGCAAAATGCGCGAGCGGCGCTCTCAGTGGCCAGCCGCGGGTATGTCATGGAAACCGGCTCCGTCATTATTGAAGGCACGACCAAAAGCCTGCTCACCAACGAGCGCGTCAAGCAATGCTATTTGGGCATCGAGGAACATCACATCGCATGAACAAAGAACCGCGCATTGAAATCATCTGCGTTGGCACCGAACTGCTTAATTCCAAGGTCAACACGCACACGGCGGTGATCGGCGAAAAACTAAGCGAGGCGGGCTTTACCATCGCCCGCGAACACACGCTGCCCGACGACCCCGCGTTCATGGCGGAAGCATTTGCGGAAGCGTGGC
>CAZCJA010000027.1:0-28451 GCA_964499015.1 uncultured Elusimicrobia bacterium | reverse complement strand
GCAAGCTCGCGGTGCCGGAGAAACACGTGATTTGCGTTGAATCCTACATCGACCAATGGATCCAAGACGCCGACCAATTTAATGCCAAAGGCAACCCATCGCTTTTTGCGCAGTATTTGCAGACCGCGCTGGCCCACTCGCCCGACATTTTGAAAGTCCGTCCGATGGATTCGCGCGCCGCCTGGGAATTGTGCCTGCGCGAAGCGTTGCGCGGCCCGCTGATTTTGGGCGGCGCTTACGCCCGCGACGCCGCGGAAGCCTTGGCCGGTATCGTGCGCATGGGCGTTGACCCCGCTTTGGTGAGTTCCGGATTGCTCGCCGTTGTTACGCAGCGCAAACTGCGCCTCAACTGCCAGCATTGCCAGCAGAAAGAGACCGTTCATCGCGAACGTTTGCGCGAGATCGGCGTCCCGGTGGAACTGCAGCCGACGGCCTTTTTCTATGGCGCGGGCTGTGAACGCTGCCACAAAACCGGCTTCGGCAACGAAACCCATATTTTTGAAGTGCTGGTGCTGAACGACGAGCTCAAGAACGCGCTCACGCACAACGTCAGTGCCGAAAAAATCCGCTTGTCCGCCAAAATGAGCGGCACGCTCACCTTGCGCCAGGTCGCCGTCCATAAAGCGATCGCCGGCCAAACCTCTCTCGCCGAAGTCGTCCGCGTCTCTCCGAAGTAAAAAAGCCGTCATTGCGAGCGAAGCGAAGCAATCTCAAGCAAACGGTATCTTGCGATTGCTTCGGTCGTCCGCAGAGGCGGACTCCCTCGCAATGATAACTATGGGTGAACGGACGGCTGCTGCGGGGCGGATGGAATGATGTTGTGGTAGCGGCAGAACCAATAGACGAACAGAAAATCCGTCGCCGGGTAATTGCGGACGTGGTCGCCTTTTAAGCGGCGCGCGTTGCGCTGCCATAAGAACGAATCTTTCGGGCGTTGAAAAATAGGCACGGGTTCACGCGAATACTCGGCATGCCTGCCGCCGGCAAACGTTTCCGCGATCTTCTCGCCGTTGTCCTTCCAGAATTCATCCCCAAATCCCGCCCGATCTTCCGGATACTGCTCCAGCGCGCGCAAAATCGGCAGCGCGCCGATGGGGTTCTCCGATGAGGAAACGTTCTGCAGCGCCATCGATAACGGATTGTCTTCGTGGCGGTTGCTTTCCCAATAACGGTCAAAAATTTTCTGATAGGTTTTCTTGCGCTCCGGGTTGGTTTCAAGCTGGACCAGGTTGTAAAGCGACATCGCGCTTAAATACCCGCGGCGTTCTTGATCGGCGATAGCGTTGCCGGCGGTAAGCCGGATAATGTCTTCCTCGGCGCCGAACCAGTCCACCGCGCAGCGCAGCAGCGCGTCCTGCGAATAAAGATTGGTGCGATAGTATTCAATGAACTGCGGCCGTTCGGTGACCACGGCCGCGGTGCGGATCATGTGCAGGGACAAGAGCGCGTTCGACGATAGGATGGGAAAATCCGACAGGCGTTCGAAGCGGCGGCCGCTTTTGCCGCGTGGAAAACGCTTCAGCGTCTGGGTGAGCAGCATTTCCAATTGTTTGCCCGGATATTCGCGGTGGCGGAACCGAATGGGGAAGAGATCCGTGCGGTATTGTTCGCGCAAAATATCGCGCGTCCGCTCCATGACCTCGCCGATGCCGTTCATCGTCGGCACGACCATGCCGAACAGAAGCTGCGCGTCGCCTTTTTCGATCGCGTTGATCGTTATCTTCATGCCCGGCCATAGCTGCGAAAACGGAGCGAGCTTGCGCGCTTGGCGCAGCCCTTTCACGACGGATTTGCGCGTTTTCTTATTGCCCATCATTTTCGAAATGCCGTGGCGAACCTCGTCGTCGGTAAAGTAGGGCGTGAGACTAACCAGCGCGCCTTCGCCGCCGCGGATGGTGAGACGGTCCTGCAGAAAGCGATTGCCGATGCGCTCCAGGTCCGTGCGCATTTGTTTTTTCAGCGCTTCATTTTTAATTAACGGATACGCGGCGGAGTGGGCGAGAAAGAAAGCGGTGTAGACGTCTTTGCTCGGCGATTTGAACAGCGGCGTGCCGCTTTCATCGACGTAGCGGGTGATGATCGGGTCATCATACGTGCCTTTGACGGCGTCATGCAGGCGGTCGAGCGTGTTTTCCAGCGATTGAAGGGTGAGTTCGCTTTTGGTGGCGCCGTATTTCCAAGCGAGCGAGGCGGCGTAGAGCGCGGTATAGGTAACGGCGTCCCCCAGTTCGTCGGCCGAGCCGTCGGGATTGCGCGACACCACAAACCCATTTTCGAGAAAGATCTTTTCCTGCAGTTCGCCCAAGCGCTGGGCTTTTTCTTCCAGTTTTTTCACCGACACATCCGGAAATCGTTCAATGACGACCGACTCGACTTCCATGTTCGCGAGCCCGAGCCAGTAGAGCCGCGGCTCGATGCGATGGCCCTCGCGCTTCTCCATGGAAAAGTCCATCCAGCGGGTTTCAAAACGGGTGGGGGAGGAAAAATCGCTGCGCTGCAGCTCGCGATGCGTGATCAATTCATTCTTGGTGAGGTCCCATAATTCCAGACGGGCGACGCCGTAGGTGTTGTTCAGGAAGCCTTTGCTCGGGTAATGGCCGCGGCGCAAAACAAACACCGCCCGGTAAAAACCCGGTTCCAAAATAAGGGGTTCGCGCAGGCCGGACAGCGCATAGCCGGGGTGATCGCGTTTGTGGTCAAGCGTCCATCCGCGCGAACCGGCGACGCCAATAATATGGCCGAAGTCGGGTCCCGCCTGCAAGCGCTTCACCACGACCGCGTCGGAGGAAGGGAGATGGGCTGTTAGGGGCCCGGTGAAAACCGACGCGAAAAGAAGAGGTAAAAGCGCTTTTTTCAGCGATTCAGCGACGCTTTTAATCATCCTTATAAAGATACCCCCAAAAACCCCGTAAATCGAGGCCCAAAAACCGCTGAAACCGTGTTATAATCCTCGCCGTTTCATGTTATCCGACCACGCCTCATCCCCATCCGGGATCCTAAACAACCGTTTGGTCACTTTATTGGCACAGATTAGAAATGCCGCGGAGCGCGCCGGGCGGGATGAAAATTCCATCCAGCTTCTTGCGGTGTCAAAAACTGTTGCCGTTGAACGGGTTAATGAGGCCCTCCGGTTGGGCATCACGATGCTCGGCGAGAACCGGGTGCAGGAAGCGGCGCTTAAAAAACCGCAGTTGAACGCGGGGGTGTTTGAGTTTCACCTCTTGGGGCCGCTGCAGACAAACAAGGCCAAAAAGGCCGTGGAACTTTTTGATGTGATTCAGTCGGTGGACCGCATGAAGGTGGCGCAAATGCTCGACCGGCTGGCCTATGACCAGGGCAAAAAACAGCGCTGTCTCGTGGAAGTGAAAATTTCGCGGGAAGAAACCAAAAGCGGCGTGCCGCTGGCGGACGCCGAGTACTTTTTGGATGAGTTCGCCAAGAACAAGAACCTGGAATTGGACGGACTGATGACCATCGGCGAATTGGGCGTTTCCGCCGAGGAGACGCGGCATGGGTTTGGAATGCTGCGCCAATTTTTCGACGAACAACGCGATCGTTTTACGGACCGCGCGGTGTTGTCGATGGGCATGACCGACGATTTTGAAGCGGCGATCGAAGAAGGATCGACCATGGTGCGGATCGGACGCGGATTGTTTGGAGAGCGGGATGGGCGTTAAGGTCGGGTTCATCGGATTCGGGCGAATGGGCAGCGTGATTGCCGAGCGCGCGCTGTCGACCAAAAAATTTAAGAAGAACGAAACGCACGCGTACGCGCCGAGCGCGAAAACAAAAGGCCGCATCAAGCGTTTGGGCGTGAAGCTGGAGAAAAGCGCGGCGGACGTGGTGAAAAAGAGCCGCATTGTTTGGCTGTGCGTGAAGCCTCAGAAGATGGCCGAAACGCTGGCTTCATTCAAAGGCGCTTCGGTTTCAGGAAAATGTTTTGTTTCCATCGCCGCGGGTTTGCCGCTGGCGTTTTTTGAAAAGCAGTTGAAGCGTGCGGCCGTCATCCGCGTGATGCCGAACACGCCGTCGCTTCTTGGGGCGGGCATGAGCGGCGTGAGCCGCGGGCGCTTCGCCGGCGCCGCCCAAGAAAAATGGGTAAAGAACGTTTTGTCGTCGTTGGGCGACGTGGTGAGCGTGCCGGAGAAGCAGATGCACGCGGTCACCGCGGTTTCGGGGTCCGGCCCCGCGTACATTTTTAATTTGGCCGAAGCGCTGGTGCTGGCCGCCAAGAAATTGGGCTTGAACGACGCGCTGGCCGCGCGTTTGGTGCGCGAAACGATTTTTGGCGCGGGCCGCATGCTGAAAGAAACGGGAATTGACGCCGGAGAATTGCGCAAACAAGTGGCATCGCCCGGCGGGACCACGGCCGCGGCCTTAAAAGAATTTGAAAAACGGGGACTGAATAAAATTGTCGCCGATGCATTAAAGAAAGCCGTTAAACGATCGAAGGAGCTTAGCCGGATCAAATGATTATTCGCGTGCGCGTCATACCGAACGCCAAACATTCCGAGGTCATGAACCGCGTGGGCTCGATCGTCCGCGTGCGCATCGCCGCGCCGGCCGTGGAAGGCAAGGCCAACGCCGAGCTGCTCGAATTTTTAGCCGATTTTTTTGGAGTTAAAACGAGAGACGTGTCCATTCTTCGCGGGGACAAGGGCAAAGAGAAAACGATTCAAATTGAAGGGCGCCCGGACCACGAACTCGAAGAAGTGATGGACGCAATTCCGTAAGAGAGGGAAAAACCATGAGCAAAAAAGAAGAAATCGTTGAGAAACCGCTTGAAGCGTTAATTCTCGAAAACAAGAAAGACAAATATAAATTGGCGTACGCGTCGATTCGCTGGGCCAAAGAGATCAAAAAAGTCGAGAACTTGCCCGAAGCGGTTCCGTTCCTCGTCCCGCGCGCCGTCCGTGAAATTTTGACCGGCAAAGTGACGATCAAAGAAATTGAAAAATTGCCGATGATCGTGAAAGTCGCCGCTCCGCCGGCTCCTGAAGCCGCCGCTGCGCCGACGTTGACGCTCAACACCGAAGAAAAACCGGAAAAAGCGGAAAAGAAAGAAAAAAAGGACAAATAAGTGAGCGGTAAACCCTCGCGCATCCTCCTCGGGGTCGCGGGCAGCATCGCCGCCGTAAAGGCGACCGATGTTGTGCGCCGCTTGCGCGAGGCCGGCCATGAGGTCCATTGCGTGATGACGCCGTCCGCCACGCAATTCGTTTCGCCCCTGTCTTTGGCGACGTTCTCGGGGCATCCGGTGCACCACGATATGTTTGCGGCCGATGCGTATCAAATGCCGCACCTGTCTCTTTCCAACGAAGCGGACGTGATGGTGATCGTCGCCGCTTCCGCCTCAACTCTGGCGCGCTGCGCCAACGGCCTAGCCGACGACATGGTCAGCTTGTGCTATGTCACCACCACCGCGCCCGTCGTGATCGCGCCCGCGATGCACGACACCATGTGGGCGCATCCCGCCGTTCAAGAAAACGTCAAAACGCTGAAGAGCCGCGGCGTTGAATTTGTCGGTCCCGTTAAAGGCAAGCTTGCCGATCAGACGCAGGCCGAGGGCCGCATGAGCGAGCCCGACGACATCGTGGCGTCCGTGGGGAAAGCCCTTGCCGCGAAACGCAAATAAACTCCGCGTCCTTCTCACCGCCGGCCCGACCCGCGAACACTTAGATCCGGTCCGCTACTTAACCAACGCCTCCTCGGGTGAAATGGGTTTTGCCATTGCCCGCGCGTGCTACGCACGCCGCGCCTCTGTTACCATCGTGTCTGGTCCTGTCGCCTTTAAACCATCCCCAAAAATAAAAACAATCTTTGTCGAGTCCGCGTTGCAAATGTCGAATGCCGTGAAAAAACTTTTGCCGCGCGCCGATGTTTTTATCGCCACCGCCGCCGTTTCCGATTGGCGCTTCGCCAGACCCAGCGCCCATAAACTAAAAAAAGGCTCGGCCAAAACCATGACGCTGAAATTGGTCGCCAATCCGGACATCTTGGCGTCCGCCGGCGCGCTGAAGAAACGTCCGCTCCTGGTCGGTTTTGCGCTGGAAACCAATAACGTGGAACGCGCCATGAAAGAAAAACTAAAGAAGAAAAATTTGGATCTCATTATCGGCAACTCGCCGGCTTCGTTCGGCTCGAAAAAGATCAAGGCGCGCTGGCTGGAGAAGGGCGCCGCGCCGCGTTCGTTGGGGAATTTGTCGAAAAGTGAACTCGCGCGCCGCCTCGCGCGTTGGATTGTTAACCATGGATGACATTCGCTCTCTGGCGCGCGACGCGCGCACGCATTTGGAAGAAAACGACGGGGAATTGGTGTATTTCGGCGAAGCGATTGCCCTCCCCCACCCCCCTCCCTCAAGGGGAGGGGAGATTAATTCCTCCCCCGCTCAGGGGGAGGTCGGCCGCAGGCCGGGTGGGGGAACAAAAACGGAGCGCCTGCAGAAACTCTTTACCGATGTGATCGGCGACTGCCAATTGTGCCCGCTGGCCGCGACGCGTAAAAAGATCGTTTTTGGCGTCGGCAATCCGGAATCGCCGGTTATGTTCGTCGGCGAAGGCCCGGGCTTCGACGAAGACCGTTTGGGCGAGCCGTTCGTCGGCAAAGCCGGGCAATTGCTCGATAAAATTTTGGCCGCGATCAATCTCGACCGTAAAACCGCCTATATCGCCAACATCGTTAAGTGCCATCCGATGGTCGATCCGTCGGACCCGGAAAAGCGCGGCAACGACCGCCCGCCGGAACCCGGCGAAATCGAGCAGTGCCTGCCGTTCTTGAAAGAACAGATCCGCATCATTCAGCCGAAGGTGATTGTCGCGCTCGGCGCGGTGGCGGCGCGGGTTTTGCTCTCAACCACCGACGGCATCATGCGGCTGCGCGGCAAAGTCCAACTTGTGGAACTGATCGACGGCGAGCCCGCTATTTCCGTTTTGCCGACGTTTCATCCGGCGGCGCTTTTGCGCAATCCCGACTGGAAGAAAGACGTCTGGACGGACATGAAACTGCTGCGCGAGATGCTGCAGTGATCCTGGACGTCGCCTGTCCCATTCCGCATAACAAAACCTTCGATTACGAACCGCCCGTTGATGAAACCATTGTGGACGTCAACGAGCTGATCGGCCGCCGCGTCAAAGTCCCGTTCGGCAAGAAACAAATTGTCGGCATCGTCACCGGGATTAAAAAAACCTCCGACGCGCCGCCGGACAAACTCAAAGCCGTCAGCGAAGTGCTCGACACCGAACCGTTGCTGACCGATCAAATGCGCGCGTTCGCCAATTGGCTGTCGCGCCGTTATCTCTGTTCTTACGGCGAAGCGCTGTTCGCGCTGCTTCCGCCGGGAAAAGACAACCCGCATTCTTTTAAAGACCCCGGTTCAATGTACATGCCCGGACACGAGCCGGAACACATCGCCGGAGCGGCGCCGGCCTTTACCCCGGACCAGAAAAAAGCAGCCGACATTCTGCATGAGGCCATCCACTCAAACGAACCGCGCGTGTTTCTTCTTCATGGCGCGGCCGCCACGGGGAAAACCGAGGTGTATATGGCCGGCGTGCGCGACGTCATCGCCCAGCACAAGACCGCGCTTTTTCTCGTTCCGGAAATCGGCCTGGCGATTCAAACGGTGCGCACGTTGAAAGAACGTTTCGGCAACGCCAGCGTGATGGTGTGGCACAGCGACATGACGCCCAAAGAGCGCCGCGAGGCCTGGCTGCGCATCAAGCACGGCGAGGCGCCGATCGTCGTCGGTCCGCGTTCGGCCGCGCTGTTGCCGATTTCCAATTTGGGGTTGATTGTCGTCGACGAAGAACACGATTCCTCGTACAAAGAGGAACGCAAGCCGCGCTTTCACGCGCGCGACGTGGCCAAATACCGGGCCGAAGCGCAGCGCGCCGTTCTGGTGTACGGAAGCGCCACGCCGAGCCTCGAAACCTATCAGGCCGCGTTGGACGGCAAAATCGAACGGATCGTGCTCACCGCGCGCGCGATCCCCGCGTCCGCTCCAAATTTGCAGTTGATCAATATGAAGGACGTGAAGCGGCGCGGCGCTCTGTCGGTGCCGCTGCTGGACAAGATCGCCGAACGCCTGACCAAGCACGATCAAGTGATCCTGTATTTAAACCGCCGCGGTTTTCACCGGTTTGTGCGCTGCTCGAGCTGCACGTGGGTGGCGCAGTGCCCCAAGTGTGAAATCACGGCGATCCACCACAAGGGCGGGAAGAAAAAACCCGAAGGCTTGTGGTGCCACTATTGTTCGTGGCGCGGCCCGGTGCCGACCGCGTGTCCGCAGTGCAACCACAAAGAACTTTTTCAGGGCGGCTATGGAACGGAGCGCATCGAGGCCGACATTCACGACCGGTTCCCGTGGGCGCACGTGGTGCGCTGGGACCGCGACGCCGCCTCCAAGCGCGGCGAGCACGAAAAAATTTTCGGCGACATGAACGAGAAAGACGTCGATATCCTGGTCGGCACGCAAATCGTTGCTCAAGGTTTTAATTTTCCGCGCGTGACGCTCGTCGGTGTCGTCGACGCCGACACGCCGCTCTTTATTCCGGATTTCCGCTCCTCCGAACGCGCCTTTCAATTGCTGACGCAGGTGGCCGGCCGCGCCGGCCGCGCGCTGATCACGGGCGACGTTGTTATTCAGACCAACCAAGCCGATCATCCGGCCATCCGCCGGGCGATGGAGGCCAATTACACGGCGTTTGCCGAGGAAGAGCTGAAGCACCGCAAAGAACTGAATTACCCGCCGTACACGCATTTGATCGAAGTGGTGTCGGTGGCGGCCAATCCGCGCAAAGCCGAAGAAGAG
Source organism: uncultured Elusimicrobia bacterium (assembly GCA_964499015.1). Taxonomy (GTDB): domain Bacteria; phylum Elusimicrobiota; class Elusimicrobia; order F11; family F11; genus CAZCJA01. The sequence continues at coordinate 19,641 of CAZCJA010000027.1, read as the reverse complement.
ATTCAGTCGTTCGTAACGTGGATGGAGAGGTTGGAGTTGGGAGAGGAGAAAATTGGAATTTTGGGCCCGACGGTGGCGAAACAGGCGTGGCGCCAAGGCCGGACGCGCTTCGTGACATTGCTTAAGGTCCCCACTCGGGTCTTTGAGCCGTTTTTGGGACTTTTGCGGGACTTCTTGGCCCCAAAGCCGTATACATTTTATGTCGATGTGGACCCCGAAACCCTGCAGTGAAATATGCTAAGCTTCAAGCAATTCAAGTGTTACCTCTCCCCTATTAAATGGCTCAAGTAACCTTAAAAAACGTATTCAAAAAATTTGGCGATGTCAGTGTGGTCAAAGACGTTTCCTTGACCGTGCCGGACAAGTCATTTTTCATCGTTGTCGGCCCCTCTGGGTGCGGCAAATCGACTCTTTTGCGCATGGTCGCCGGCCTGGAAGACATCACCGCCGGCGAGATTTACATCGACGACCGTTTGATCAACCGCGTGCCGTCCAAAAACCGCGACATCGCGATGGTGTTCCAGAACTACGCGCTTTATCCGCACATGACCGCCTACGAAAACATGGCGTTTGGCTTAAAGTTGAGAAATTTCCCCAAGAAAGAAATCGACGAACGCGTCCGTGAGGCCGCCGAAATTTTGAGCATCACCCATTTGCTGGACCGCCGCCCCAAAGCCATGTCCGGCGGACAGCGCCAGCGCGTCGCCGTGGGCCGCGCGATCGTGCGCAAACCGAAAGTCTTCTTGTTCGACGAACCGCTTTCAAATTTGGACGCAAAAATGCGCGTGCGCATGCGCCTAGAGTTGGCGAAACTGCACGACCGTTTGCAAACCACGATCATCTACGTGACGCACGACCAGCTCGAAGCCATGACGCTGGCGTCTCACGTGGCCATCATGAAAGACGGAACGCTTCAGCAGGTTGCTCCGCCGCTCGACATGTACAACCAGCCGAGCAATAAATTTGTCGCCGGTTTTATCGGCAGCCCGCCCATGAATTTCGTCGAAACGACGGTGGAAAAGAAGGATTCCGACATTCATTTGCGGATCGGCACCAATGGCGCCAGCGGTTTTGTTTCGCCGACGCCGGCGATAAAAAAAGCGCTTGAGCCGTATGTGGGGAAGAAGATTGTGATGGGCATCCGGCCGGAAGATATTTTCGACAAGGTGTTCTATCAGGGCGACGCCAAAGGCCGCACCTTGGTCAGCACGGTGGAAGTCGTCGAACCGATGGGCCCGGAGAAATATTTGTACCTGAACTTGCACGGCAGCCAAATGGTGATCCGCGTTCTGCCCGACAACAAGGCGTATGTTAACCAGCGGATCGACGTGGTCCTCAAACTCGAGAACGCCAAGTTCTTCGACGCCGAGACCGAGACCGTCATCGAAACCAAAGCGGAAGAAGCTAAGAAGTTAAAAGAGGAGATCCATAAATGATTATTCGCGTTCGTGTCATTCCCAAATCATCCACGTGGACGGAAATCGCCGGCCGCATCGGCTCCACGGTGCGCGTTAAGCTCATGACCAACAATATTGAAGGCCCCGCCAACGCGGAGCTGGTTGAATTTTTGTCGGAGTTCTTTGAAGTGTCTGACGAAAACGTGAAAATTCTTCGAGGCGAGAAAGGCAAAGAGAAGACGGTGGAAATTGAAGGCCGTCCGGAAGAAGAACTCGAAGAAATCATGGAATCCATTCCGTAAGTCAGAGGCGTGAATAAAGTCGTCCCTTTCCGCTGGCGCGGACGTACCCTTGACGTCCTCGATCAACGCCTCCTCCCCCGAGATGTTTCCTTCATAACGTGCAAAACGTCTGACGACGTTTCACGCGTTATTAAAGACATGGCCGTCCGCGGCGCGCCCGCGATCGGCTGCACCGCCGCCTATGGCCTCGTCCTGGCCGCGCAAAGCAACGAAAATTTAACCCAGGCTGCCGCACGTTTAAAGGCATCGCGCCCGACCGCGGTCAATTTGGCTTGGGCCGTCGATCGCATGTTGAAAAGCGGCTCACAACTTCTGCCCGCGCTCCTTAAAGAGGCGCAGAAAATTGAGCAGGAAGATCTGGACAACAATTTGGCAATGGGCCGCTTCGGCGCCTCGCTGCTAAAGAAGAATTCCGTGGTCATCACGCACTGCAACACGGGCGCGCTGGCGACCGCGGGCCATGGCACCGCGCTCGGGATCATCCGCGAGGCGTACGCGCAGGGGAAAATAAAAAAAGTTTTTGTCGATGAAACGCGGCCCTATTTGCAGGGTGCGCGTTTGACCGCCTGGGAATTGGCCGAGGAAGGCATTCCGCATGAGCTCATCACGGACAGCATGGCCGCGCATTTTATGAAGACGGAAAAAGTCGACGCGATTTTTGTCGGCTGCGACCGCGTCGCCCGCAACGGCGATACCGCGAACAAAATCGGCACGTACGGCTTGGCGGTGCATGCGAAATATCACAACGTGCCGTTTTATGTGGCGATGCCGATTTCAACCCTCGATTTGAATATCAGTACGGGAAAAGAAATACCGATTGAAGAACGTTCGTCGCTGGAAGTGACGCAGGTGGGAGGCGTGCAAATGGCGCCGGCCGCGACCCGCGCGCGCCATCCGGCGTTCGACGTGACGCCGACGGCGCTCATTAAGGCGTTCGTCACGGAAAAAGGAATCCTTAAAGCCCCTTTCAAGAAAAATGGACTACTCAAAAACCGTTAATCTCCTCCAGACGGCCTTCCCCATGAAGGCCGACCTGCCCGTGCGCGAGCCCCAGTTCCTCGAAAAATGGAACACGATGGAGCTCGTCCAAAAAATGAACGAACGCGGCAAAAAACAAAAACTTTTCCTCCTGCACGACGGCCCGCCCTACGCCAACGGCGTGATCCATATGGGCCACGCGCTCAACAAAATTCTCAAAGACATTGTGGTGAAGTACAAGCGCCTGCAGGGGTTTCACGCGCCGTACAAACCGGGGTGGGATTGCCACGGCTTGCCGATTGAGCATCAGCTTTTTAAGGAATGGGGCAAAAGCAAACACGAAGTGACGCGTTTGGAATTGCGCGAGAAGGCCGCGGCCTTCGCGATGAACTTCGTGAACAAGCAGCGCGATGATTTTAAACGCCTGGGCATTCTCGGCGATTGGGAAAATCCGTATCTCACGCTCAGCAACGAATACGAGGCCGCCACGGTGGACGTGTTCTTCCAGCTGCGCGACCGCCGCTTTATTAATCAAGGCTTAAAACCCGGCTACTGGTGCGCTTACGACGAAACCGCGCTGGCCGAAGCCGAAGTGGAATACGCCGACAAAAAATCCGACGCGGTGTTCGTTCGTTTTAAATTGAATTCAAAAACCGTGCCCGTCAAACTTCCGTCGGCTGAACCGCATGTGTTGATCTGGACGACCACGCCGTGGACGCTTCCCGCCAACGTCGGGCTCGCGTTCCACCCGACCGAGTACTACATCGTTTTGAAAACGGCCAAGGGCGATCTGATCGTCGCCGAGAAATTGGCGGAAACCATCGCCAAGAAAGTGGGCGGCGGCGATAAGCTGGCCGGCCGCTGGCAGGGCAAAGACTTTGTCGGCGCCGAGGCCTCGAACCCTCTGCACGGCGGGCTTTCGCGCGTGGTCACCGCCGGCTACGTCACCATGGAAGACGGCACGGGCGTCGTGCACATTGCGCCGGGCCATGGCGTTGAAGACTTCGCCGTCGGCCAGAAATTCAATTTGGAAACCGTTTGCCCGGTCGATTCGCGCGGACGCTACGACGATACCGTGGGCCGCGCCGACTTGGTGGGGAAACACGTGCTCAAAGACGCCAACGCCGCGGTGATCGAGGCGCTCGGCTCGAATTTGCTGCATCACGAACAGTTCACGCACTCCTATCCGCATTGCTGGCGCTGCAAGAACCCAATTATTTTCCGCGCGACCAAGCAGTGGTTCCTGATGGTCTCGGATGATTTCCGCAAAAAACTGCTCGGCGAGATCGACAAGGTGAAATGGGAACCCGATTACGGCATCCATCGCATCAAGGGCATGGTCGAACAGCGGCCCGATTGGTGCTTGTCGCGCCAACGCCATTGGGGCGCGCCGATCGCGGTTTATTTGTGCACCGCCTGCAAAGAACCGCTGCATAACAAGGATCTCGATAAGAAAACGGTGGACTTTATCCGCACGCAGGGCGCGAGCGCCTGGTACGCGGCCAACGTCGATGATTTGCTGAAAGGCATTCCGGCCAAATGCGTGAAATGCGGCGGCGCCAAATTTGAAAAAGAGATGGACATCCTGGACGTCTGGTTCGATTCGGGCGTTTCGTGGTACGCGGTGGTTCAGCAGAATTTCTCCAACCCCAAGCCGGAAACGGTGATGTACCTTGAAGGTTCCGACCAGCACCGCGGCTGGTTCCAAACGTCGCTGATTCCCGCGACGGCGATCAACAACAAGGCCCCGTACGATATCGTGCTCACGCACGGCTTCGTCGTCGACGGCAAAGGCCACAAGATGTCGAAGTCCACCGGCAACGTGATCTCGCCGCAAGACATCATCAAACAGTACGGCGCCGACGTGCTCCGCCTGTGGGTCGGCTCGAGCGATTACCGCGAAGACGTTCGTTTATCGCAGGACATCGTTAAGCAGTCGGTTGAAATGTACCGCAAATTCCGGAACACGTTCCGTTTCCTTTTGCAGAACACCGCCGATTTCAAACTGACGGAAAACGGCATGCCGGTTGAAAAGATGGAAGAAATCGACCGCTGGATCCTGGTTCACTTTGAAGAATTGAAAAAGAACGTTCTAAAGGCGTACGAAGATTGTCAATTCCACGTCGTGCTGGCGGAGCTAAACCGGTTCGTCTCGGTGGCGCTCTCCGGATTCTATTTGGACGCGCATAAAGACCGTTTGTACTGCGAGGCCGTCAATTCGCCGAAGCGCCGCAGCGCGCAGACCGCTTTGTATCACTTGAACCGCGGCTTGGCCGTTCTGCTGTCGCCGGTATTGTCCTTTACCTCGGAAGAGGCTTATTTGGAATTGAGAAATGTGTCGAATCCGGAATTGCTGGAAAGCGTGTTCCTGGAAGAAGCCGCCAATTTGGTCGCCGTTTCCTTTGATGAGAAATTAAACGCCAAATGGCTCGGCGTGCTGAACGTGCGCGGCCAGGTCAACGATGTGCTGGATCAAGAGCGCAAGGCGGGAAAGCTCAAGACCTCCCAGGAGGCCGCGGTGCACATCAACGCGGACAAGCTCACCGCCGAAAGCCGCGCGGTCATCAGCGAAATTTCCGACTGGCCATTCTTGCTGCAGATGGCGGAAGTGCATGTCAACGGTAAAAACGAGACCGACAGCGCGGTGCGCATCGAGCCGACCAAAAACGCCAAATGCGAACGCTGCTGGCGTTATCGTCCGGACGTCGGAGCGGAAGCCAAGCATCCGACCTTATGCAAGCGCTGCGCCGACGTGGTGGCATGATTGTTTTCGGCGCGATCTCGGTCTCTCTTTTCCTGCTCGATCTCTTAACGAAGGCGCTTGTGCGCGCACGCATGCCTCTCGGTTCCGAAATTAAGATCCTTCCCTTTTTTTCCTTGGTTCATTTGGAAAACACCGGCATCGCATTCGGCCTGTTCCAGGGCAAGAACCACCTTTTTCTGATCGCGGGTTTAATCGTCACGGCGGCGATGGTTTTTCTCGGGTATCGTTTGCTGCGGGAGGACCGGTTCAGCGCTTACGCGATGGCGGCGGTTCTCGGCGGAGGGCTCGGCAATCTGACCGACCGCTTTTTGCGCGGCCGCGTCACCGATTTTCTCGATTTTTTCTGGGGCGCCCATCATTGGCCGGCGTTTAATGTGGCCGATTCCGCGATTTGCGTCGGCGCGGCTCTTCTGATTTTCCGCGAATTGATCCATAGGAAAAATGTTTCCCGTCCTGTTTAAAATCGGCAACTTAACGCTGCACACCTACGGCCTGCTCGTGGCCGTCGGGTTTCTGGCCGCGTTTTTTGTGGCCAAACGCGAGTTTCGCACGCGCAACCTGCCGGATAATTTCCTGGATAACGCAATTTTGGCACTGATGCTGGTGAGTTTGCTGGGCGCGCGTCTTTTGTACTTTGCCGTCGACGGATTCCGCTGGCTGGCGAAGGACCCGTTGTCGTTTTTCCGCATCTGGGAAGGCGGATTGGTGTTCTATGGGGGATTCCTCGCCGGCTTTTTGTTTTTGATGTGGTATTCGAAACGCCAGGACGTTCCTTTTATTGAAATCACCGACGGATTGGCGGCGCCGCTTCTTCTCGGCCAGGCGTTTGGGCGCCTCGGATGTTTCGCGGCCGGCTGCTGCTACGGCCGCTCGATGGATTTTTCGCTCGGCGTGACCTTTACGCACGCCGATTCGCTGGCGCCGCGTTTTATTCCGCTGCATCCCACGCAGCTCTACTCGGCCGCGGGGGATTTGCTCCTTTTTACGGGACTGTTTATTTTCCGGCCCAAGCTTCTCGAGCGCGGGTTGTCGACGGTTTATTATCTTGTCGGGTACGGTCTCGGCCGTTTCTTGATCGAATTCTTGCGCGCCGACGATCGCGGATTCATTTTTCTTTATTTATATCCCAGCCAGTGGATTTCTCTCGCTATGATCGCTCTCGGTATCACCCTCTATGTCAAAAGAAACCCTGCACGTTGAACTGGCTGAGTCGGACCGGCTTGATCGTTACCTGGCGGATCACTACCCGTCCTGGTCGCGCACGCGTTTACAGCGTTTGATCGAAAGCGGCGGCGTCCTTGTCGACGGCGCGCGCGTCTCTCCCAACACGAAATTAAAAACGGGACAAACCATCACGCTCGCGTGGCCCGAGCCGCGGAAAAAGGAGGCGGTGAAGCGGCCCAGATCGACCGTGAAACTGCCGGTGTTGTTTGAGGACAAAGACATTGTCGTTGTGAACAAACCGGCGGGGTTGGTGGTTCATCCGGCCGTGGGCCACTATGACGGCAACACGCTGGTGGAAATTTTAGAGCCCAAATTTGCCGATGGCGCCTGGCCTGACGACGTCCGTCCCGGCCTTGTGCACCGTTTGGACCGCGACACCAGCGGGGTGATCGTTTTGGCCAAAACGCCGGAAATGCAGATGAAGCTTTCCAAACAATTTTCCGATCGCGAAGTGAAGAAAACATATGTGGGCCTTGTGATTGGCCGCGTGAAGCCGGACCAGGGTACGCTGGAGTCGAATTTGGCCCGCCACCCCGGCATGCGCCAGCGCTACGCGGTGACGGAAAAAGGCCGATGGGCGTTGACTAAATTTAAGGTGATCAAACGTTTCGGTGAAGAAGCGTCGTTGCTCGAGCTTTATCCGTTTACCGGACGCACCCACCAGATTCGCGTTCAGATCGCGGCGTTTGGGCATCCGATCGTGGGCGATCACGTTTACGGCCCGATCAACAAGGAATTCGATAAGGTGAACCGCCATCTTTTGCACGCGGCCCAGCTCGAATTCACTCATCCGCGCTCCAAGGTGCGAAAACAATTCAGCGCGCCTCTGCCAGCGGATTTTCAGGCGGCGATAAAATTAATACGATGAATTCATGACGGTCCCCAAAGGCCTTCCAGTCGTTCTCTCCGCTCCGTCCGGCGCGGGCAAATCCACCATTGCGTCGCGCATTATTGCCGATAACCCCAACGCCGTCCTCTCCATCTCCTGCACCACGCGCACGCCGCGCGATAAAGAACAGAACGGCATCCATTACCACTTTATCTCCGAAGACGAGTTTAAAAAGCGCATCAAAGACGGGGATTTTCTCGAATGGGCCGAGGTGCACGGCAATTACTACGGCACGCCGCGTTCCGCGCTGGAAAAATTGCTCCAAGAGGGCAAAGACGTGATCATGACCATCGACGTGCAGGGCGCATTATCGGTCAAGCGGTTCTATCCGCACGGCGTGTATATTTTTCTCGTTCCGCCCAGCTGGGAAGCGCTGGAGCGGCGCCTGACAACCCGCGGCTCCGACGATCGCCGCGCGCTGGAGATCCGCAAAACGAACGCACGCAAAGAACTTTCGTATTTATCTCACTATGACTACCTGGTCATTAATGACGATCTGGAGAAGGCTGTGAGAGACGTCGATTCTATATTGCGCGCCGAACACTGCCGTCTGAGCCGGATCGACAAGCGCGACATCGGAATTCTCACATGACGCCGATCACCCCCGCCTCGAAGCAGAACCCCGGCGGGCCGCGCCGCCGCGTGCGCATGCGCGACGTGGCCACGCGCTGTGACGTTTCTATTTCCACCGTCTCTCTTGTTTTATCCGGGGACCCGCGCATTCCAGAAGATACGGCCCGCCGCGTTCTGCAGGCGGTCAAAGCCATGGAGTACCGTCCGAGCGTGATTGCGCGGAGTCTCGCCCGCCGTTACTCGCGCACCATCGGCGTGATCCTCCCTGAATTCGCGTTTCACCGTAATCAACCGTTTTACTATCAAGCGTTGCAGGGCATTCACGCCCAAACCCAGCCCGCCGGCTACAAAATGGTCGTGGAAGCGGCCAACAAAGTGTTCATCGAACGCCGCTATCACTTGCGTTTGCTGAAGGAACAGAGCGCCGACGGGGTTATTTTTATGGCGGCCTCGCTGAACGACCTCTTTTTGACGGAGATGGAAAAAGAGCCGTATCCGTTCGCCATGCTCGGCGCCACCGCGGACGGCGTGAACTTGCTCAGCGCGCAAGGCGATGATTTCGCGGGCGCGCAGATGGCCGTTAGCCATTTGATTTCATTGGGTCACAAAAAAATAGGGCACATTTCCGGTTTGGCGACGATCTCGTTCGGACGGGAACGCGAAAAAGGGTATCGCCAGTCGATGAAAGACGCCGGGTTAACCGTAGATCCGTCATGGGTGATTTCGGGAGAACTGGACAACACGCAGGCAGAGAACGCCGCGCTCAAACTTGTGGAAGCGGGCGTGACGGCGATTTTCGCGGGCGCGGACGTGATGGCCTACGGGGCGTTGCGCGCGCTGAAAAAAGTGGGACGCCGGGTTCCGGAAGACATGGCCGTTATTGGCATGGACGACTTGGATATGTCGGCCTGCATCACGCCCTCGCTCAGTACCGTGCGCTACGACATCGCGCAGATGGCTTCGCAGGCGGCCCATTTTGTGATTAAGCAGATCCACAATCCGACGATTCAGAAAACGCTTCTGGGGGAAATGCCGAAGCCACGTCTAATAATTCGGGAGACATGCGGTGGGAAAGCGTAGTTTTTTTGTTTTTTTAGGGCTGATGGGGGCATTTTTAACGGTTGAGGCGGCCCCGCTCAAAATAAAAGACGTCGGGACCGAGTTCCCGGTGGATTACAAAAAATACGGTTCCTACGTCGGTGCGGGCACCGATAAATACAAATACAAAGCCACCAATCGCGCGGGAATCGCCAAAGCGATGGGCGCGGGCCTTTATCCGAATCCGATGTCCATTGAGGCCGAGCCCGGTTATCAGGCCTGGAAAAAATCCCATCCGAAGCCGGAAAATCCATGGGACCACGTGAACACGGGCGATCCGCAATCCGATTTCTATGCGTGGGCCGTGGCCAAAGACGTCGGTCCCGGCGTTAAACTTTTTTTCACCGGCGAAGCGCTCGCCGCGGCCGGTCAGTTCAAGCAAGCCATTAAGGCTTATCACGCCGCCGTTGTTTTCTTCCCGGGCGAGCCGTGCTGGTCGGCCGACCACAGCTTCGTTTGGTATATCGGCCCGTCCGCGCTGAGCAAAATCGAAGCCATCACCAAACATCATCCCGAAATCGGCTACCGTTTAAAGGGCGCGATGTGCACCATTGAAAACGGTTCGGACACAAATTTGGACAACGATGTCGTGACGGTCCATCCCGGCGAATGGGTGAAACGCAGCGATAAGGCGGCGCCGGTCGGTAAAATGATCAATCAGCGCGGCTATGGAAAGGTGCAACTGCACCAATTTGAAGACAAGTCGTGGAAATTAATGGTTCACGGAAAGCCGTTCCTTGTTCGCGGCGTCAATTATTTGCCGACGACGGTGGGCCAGCATGTGAGCGACGGCCAGATGAACACGTGGATGACCGCTGACTCCGACGGCAACGGTAAAATCGACACGGCCTACGACGCATGGCTCGATGCCAATAAAAACAACATTCAGGACCCGCGCGAGCCGGCGGTCGGCGATTTTCAACTGATGAAAGACATGGGCGCCAACGCCGTGCGTCTGTTCCGCAGCAAACAGGCGTTGGAATATGATTCCTCGGAATTCAACAAGAAGCTTTTGCGCGAAATGCACGACAAATACGGTATCTACGCGATTATGGGCGATTATTTGGGCGCGTACACGGTCGGTTCCGGCGCCAATTGGGATGACGGCACCGATTACACGGATCCCGTGCAACTGCAAAACATGCGCGAGCTGATCACCGCGTACGTCAAAGACCATCGCAACGAGCCGTACGTGCTGATGTGGCTGATCGGCAACGAAAATTTAATGGACGCCGATTACTCGGGCGTGAACGCGACGCGCACCAAGGCGGCCAAACAAGTCGAGGCGTATCTAACGTTTGTGAACGAGATCGCCGAACTGATTCATCGCCTGGATCCGGACCATCCGGTGGCCGTCGGTAATTTGGGCATGATCCGTTTGAAAGAGCATGCGAAATACGCTCCGGCGGTGGATGTTTTCGGTTCCAATTCGTACTTGGGCGCCGATGGGTTCGGTAGCCTGTGGTCGAGCGTTCAGCGGATATTCGACCGCCCGGTGCTGATCACTGAGTTTGGCTGCGACGCCTACGATTCCCGTAATAATAAAGAAGACGAAGACATGCAGGTGAAATACCACGAGGGCAATTGGGAAGACATCGAGCTCAATTCTTCGGGCCGCGGCGAAGAGGGCAACTCCATCGGCGGCATCGTTTTCGAATACGTGGACGAATGGTGGAAGAGCAACCAGGGCGGCTGGGACACCCAGGACACCGCTCAGGATTCGCCCATGGCGTTTCCGGACGGCTGGTCGTCGGAAGAGTGGTACGGCGTGATGTCGCAGGGGAATGGGTCGGAAAGCCCGTTTATGCGCCAGCCGCGCAAAACGTATTACCTCTATAAAGACCGTCTTTGGAAAACGCGCTAATTTTTTAGCTTGATCGACGAGCCGGAGCTGTCGAGGACAAGCAAAGGCGCGCCCCACTGGTTCTTATCGTCAAGCGACCATGGGGAATCGTCGCCCCGCGGTTTGAAACGCAAACCCCAGAGTCCGCCATACACAAGCCATGCCGTGCCGTCCGCCGAATCGTCCACACGCACCCTCTTTGCCGGAATGAACACGCCGTTCTCATCGACGCCGGTCACAGCCCACCACGCTTCTGTCCGCGCGGGCGACGTGGCTTCCACTTCGGTTACTTCATTATGCGGGCCGGATTCAGCCAGCACGCGCTCTTCCGGGCCGCAGTTCGGATTTTCTTCAACGACGATAAACATGGTAAGTTAGAGTCCTCATGAATTTCTCAAAGATTAGCAAAGTTGCGGCGCTGATCGTTTTTGGCGCCATCGGCATGAGCGGGTCGGCCGTGGTTTTAAAAAGCGGCCCCGAACGCGTCGAACTCCTCGAGTTGTACACCTCCGAAGGCTGCAGCAGCTGCCCGCCCGCCGAACGCTGGTTCGGCGACCTGCGCGATTCCTCCAATCTCTGGCTTAAATTCGTTCCCGTATCGTTTCACGTCGATTACTGGGACCGCTTGGGCTGGCCCGATCCGCTGGCGCTTGAAGATTACACCGCGCGCCAATATTTATACGCCCAGAAATGGGACTCGCGCGCGGTCTACACGCCCGGTTTTGTCTTAAACGGCCAGGAGTGGCGCCAATGGCGCAACGTGCCCGAGCCGCCGGCGGAAGTGTCCGGCCTTGTCGGAGAATTGACGGTGGAGCCGCTGTCGAATAATCAATTCCGCGTTTTATTTTCTCCGGTCAATAATGAGAGGAAAAAATGGCAGGTCAGCGTCGCGCTGTTGGGTTTCGAAATTTCGTCGCCGGTGAAGCGGGGAGAGAACAAAGGCAAAACGCTGGAGCACAATTTCTCGGTCATCGGATTCGAACAGTCTCCGTTAAAGAATGAGGGGAATTTTTATTCCGCTCTTATAACCTTGAAGCAGCACGCGAAAGTAACGCCCAAACGTTTCGGCGTGGCGGTCTGGGTGACGAACGACGGGATCACGCCGGTGCAGGCCGTTGGCGGGTATTTGTGAGGCGCTTATTGATGGCCGTGGTCTGCGGTTGGGCCGCGTCGAGCGCGCATGCCTCGTGCACGGCGGAAAATATGGATCCCCGCAGCACGTATATCGAAATTTATGTTCAGCAAAACGAGCCGGCGCTGGAGTTTTATAAGACGGCGAACATGAACGGCGAACCCTTTATGGAATTAAATCGCGAAGGGCTTTATATCGGCGAGGAGCAGGTGTGCGGCTGGCCAAACGGAAATTTTTTCGCATCGGGCGAGCCAAACCGCGTGTTGGGATTCAACGGGGAGGAAATGACGCACCCTTGCCCGGGGGATGTTCCGGTGAAATCGGGTTTTGGCGATTATGGCAAGGGAACGGCGGTGTTGTGCGTGGAGATCACGGGGCTGCGTCTAAATTCGGCGGAAACGACGTATTTGGATGAGCCGCTTTTCTTTAGCCTGCAGCGCATGCCGGAAAATTCCTGGCGTTACGTGCCGGCGGGCGAACGCTGACTTAAGCCGGGAAAACCTGGAACGCCGTGATGCCGACGAACACTTCGCGGCCCACGTCGAAACCGCTGGCCAAACAAATACCTTTCGGCACATCCGCCAAAATCGGTTTCTCCGTCCCAATGTTTAACGACAATTCAATCAGCGGTCCTTTAAAGCGCGTTTTCGTTATTTTTCCTTTCACCTGTAAGGTTTCCGGCTCCGAGCTGACATACACGTCGTGCGGACGGAAATAGATCCGCAATTTTTTTCCAAGCGCGTGGCCGTTGACGATGAATTTGAGCGGCCCCCATGTCACCAGGTCCGGTTCCGTCACCGTCGATTCGATGAAGTTCTGTTCGCCGACGAACTGGGCCACGAACTGTGTGGCCGGGCGGTCGAAAATATCGAGCGGCGAGCCTTCCTGTTCAATGCGCCCTTTGTCCATCACCAAAATCCGCCCGGAAATTTCCAGCGCTTCGTGTTGATCGTGCGTGACGAAAATGGTGGTCACGTGCGTTTCGTCGTGCAGGCGCACGATCCATTCGCGCAGTTCTTCGCGCACCTTCGCGTCGAGCGCCCCGAAGGGCTCGTCCAATAAAAGGACTTTGGGTTCCGGCGCCAGCGCGCGCGCCAAGGCCACGCGTTGCCGCTGTCCGCCCGAGAGCTGGGACGGGTAACGTCCTTCCAGGCCGTCCAAGGAAACCAGGCTGATCAATTCATTAACGCGCGCTCTTTGTTCGTCTTTGGAGGCGCCGCGCACTTTGAGGCCGAAGGCAATATTATCGGCGACGGTCATGTGCCGGAAGAGCGCGTAATGCTGAAACACAAAGCCGACGTTGCGCTCTTTGGCGGTGCGCTTGGTGCTTTCTTCTCCGGTAATCTTGATTTCGCCTGAATCCGGGATCTCGAGGCCCGCGATCATGCGCAGGAGCGTCGATTTCCCCGAGCCCGACGGACCAAGGAGCGCCATCAGTGCCCCGGTTTCGACGCTGAAGCTGACATTGTCGACCGCGACGAGGTTGTTAAAGCGTTTGGTTAAATTTTGAACGGCAATACTCACAGTTCCTCCTGTTTCATTTCAACCCGGGCCCGGTTCTCAATAATGGTTTTCACGATGAGCGTGATCACCGATAGGAACGCGAGCAAGGACGCCACCGCAAACGCGGCGGAAAAGTTGTACTCGTTGTAAAGAATCTCCACGTGCAGCGGGATCGTGTTGGTTTGGCCGCGAATGTGGCCCGATACCACCGATACCGCGCCGAATTCGCCCATCGCGCGGGCGTTGCACAAAATCATTCCATACAAAAGCGCCCATTTGATGTTGGGCAGCGTGACGCGGCGGAAAATTTGCCAGCCATTGGCGCCGAGCACGTGCGCGGCCATTTCCTCGTCGGTGCCTTGCGCCTGCATGAGCGGAATGAGTTCGCGCGCCACAAACGGGAACGTGACGAACCACGTGGCGAGGATGATTCCCGGCGTGGAGAAGACGACGCGGATCCCGTTGTCGATGAACCACGGCCCCCAATATCCTTGCGCGCCGAAGAGCAGTATAAAAATCATGCCGGAGATCACCGGTGAGACGGAAAAGGGAATGTCGATGAGCGAAATAAGAAAGGTTTTTCCTTTAAATTTAAAACGCGTGATCGACCAGGCCGCGCACAGCCCGAAGATGGTGTTAAGCGGCACGACGACAAGCGAGGTGAGCAGTGTGAGCTTGATCGCTTCCAGCGCGACGGGTTCGGTGATCGCCGCGAAATAAAGAGCGATGCCTTTCTTCAGGCCCTCGTAAAAAACCGACACCAGCGGAATCACCAGGAACGCCGCAAAGTATAAGAGCGTGATGCCGACCAGTATCCATTGAACGTGCCGCGGCTCCGTTAATTGTTTTGGCGCCGTGTGACCGCCCTGCGATATGAGGCGTGAAACCGAACCGGCCATTACAGCATCCCCTGGCGCTGCCGGCTCCACCACTGCAGCACGTTGATAATCAAGATAATCGTAAACGATGTGATCAGCATCACCACCGCGATCGCGGTCGCTCCGGTGTAATCGAATTGTTCGAGTTTGGTCATGATGAGCAGCGGCGTGATCTCCGTTTTCAGCGGCATGTTGCCGGAAATGAACACGACCGACCCGTATTCGCCGAGCGCGCGGGCAAAGGCCAGCGAAAAACCGGTGAGGATCGACGGCAAAAGAACCGGGAACACCACGTGGCGGATGGTTTGCCAGCGCGTCGCGCCGAGCGTGGCGGCCGCCTCTTCCATGTCGCGTTCCAAATCTTCCAAGATCGGCTGGATCGTGCGCACGACGAACGGCAGGCCAATAAACGTGAGCGCGATTCCGATGCCGATCGGCGAATACGCGGTCTTGATGCCGAGCGGGTACAGGAACTGCCCGATCCAGCCGTTGGGCGAATAAAGCGTGGTCAGCGTGATGCCGGCGACCGCGGTCGGCAGGGCGAACGGAAGGTCGACAATGCCGTCGACCAATTTTTTGCCGGGAAACGAGTAGCGCACAAGCACCCACGCGGCGAGCGTGCCGAAGATAAGGTTGATTAACGCACCCGCGAGCGAGGTGAGAAACGTGAGTTTGAGCGCCGCGATGACGCGCGCCGTCGTCACCACCTCCCAAAAGCCCGTCCAGCCGAGTTCCGCCGATTTAAAAAAGAGCGTGGAGAGGGGAACCATCACGATCAGGCCCAAAAGGGCCAGCGTCGTGCCCATGGTGACGCCGAAGCCCGGTAAGATTCCGCGATCTTTTCGTGAGAAAATCATTTATCTCCTTATATTGTCATTGCGAGCGAAGCGAAGCAATCTCAAGCATTGCGCATGCGTGAGATTGCCTATTTGTTCAAGTAGATTTGATCAAAGACGCCGCCGTCGCTGAAGTGCGTTTTCTGCGCCTTCTGCCAGCCGCCGAATGTTTGGTCGATGGTAAAGAGAGTTACGTTGGGGAAGGTGCCGGCGAATTTGGCTTTGGCCGCCGCCGTGCGCGGCCGGTAGAAGTGCTTGCCCGCGATCTCCTGCCCTTTTTCGGTGTACAAAAATTCCAGATACGCGGTGGCGACCTGTGTCGTGCCTTTGCGCGCCGCGTTTTTATCAACAAGCGCGACCGGGGGCTCGGCCAGAATGCTCACCGAGGGCACGATGATCTCAAACTTGTCCTTGCCGAGTTCATTCTTGGCCAGGAACGCTTCGTTCTCCCAGGAAATGAAGACATCGCCGATGCCGCGTTCGACGAACGTCACCGTCGCGCCGCGTGCGCCGGAATCGAGCACCGGAACGTTCTTAAAGATTTTGCCGACGAAATCGCGCGCCTTGGCTTCATCATTGCCCCATTTTTTCAGCGCGTAACCCCACGCGGCCAGATAATTCCAGCGCGCGCCGCCGGAGGTCTTCGGGTTCGGCGTGATAACGTCGATGCCGGGTTTCGCCAAGTCGTCCCAGTCTTTGATGCCTTTGGGATTTCCTTTGCGCACCAAAAACACGATGGTTGAGGTGTATGGCGAGCTGTTGTGCGGCAGGCGGGACTGCCAGTTCTTGGGCAGAAGCCCCGCTTTTTCGTGGATCGCGTCGATGTCGTAGGCGAGCGCCAGCGTGACCACGTCGGCTTCGAGACCGTCGATCACGGTGCGCGCCTGTTTGCCCGACCCGCCGTGCGATTGGTTGATCGTTATGTCTTGGCCTGTTTTCTGCTTCCAGTGCGCGGCGAATTCCTTGTTAAGCTCGGTGTAAAATTCCCGGGTCGGGTCGTAGGACACGTTTAAGAGCGTGAGGTTTTTCGCGAACGCGGTTTGCCACGTCAATAATCCAATAGCGAACGAGATCGTGATTATTTTATTGAGACTCATTTTCTCTCCTGAAAATAAAAAACCCATGTCCACTTACAGAATCAGCGGACACGGGTTAACAAAAACCTGTTGCCGCTTTAGCTCCCTATTCTCCGCCATTCTGAGTGCGGACGGTCGGGGCAAGTTGGACTTTTAAAGCCTCACCGTTTGCTGCTGTGCCTATAAATAAAATAAAAAACCCGTGCAACTAATAAAGCGGCACGGGTTTCTGACTTCTTGTTGCCGCTTTAGCCCCCCGTTGTGTGTTGGCCGGGGCAAGTTGAACATTAAATCCTCGCCAATGAACGAATATATAGCTTAAGCCGTATAAGGGTGTCAAGCGGTAATTTGGTTGACGTCTCCGGCCTCATTTGTGAAAGTCTAGTTTAATGAAAATAACAATTCGCCTCATCATGTCCATTATGGCCAGCGTTATGGTGGTTGTGGCTCTTTTTACCTATACGCAAGTTCGCCGGGAGAGGAATGCGCTCATCGACCAGATGAGCCGCCGTTCGGCGATTATTATCGAGAACTTTAACGACGCAGGAACAGTCTCCGTTTCCGCTTTTAAAAAGCTGATTGCGCAGGAGCAGCTGCTCGGAATCGCTTTTTATGACATTGAAAGCCGTCCGTTGACTTCGGACGGCAGCATCAAAGAGTTTTTGGACCATCCGCCCTTTGAAGTTCGCGACGTGGCGCAAAGCGGTGCTCCGCAAACGCTGTATCGATCGGAGGCCGGCAAGGAAGTGCATGGATATTTTGCGCCCGCAGCCTTGGGGGGCGGCCAAAAAGGTGTGGCCGCTGTTTATCGCAATGCCGGCCACATTTCAGCGCGCATTAAGAAAATATGGACCGAAGGATTTGTGCGGTTCTTAATTCAGGCACTGCTTATCTCGTTCGTAACCATACTTGTTATCAGATGGAACGTTTTGGCGCCTATTTACCGCGTTGCCGATTGGATCAAAGGGTACCGGTTGGGATTAAATGAGGGCGACCCGGAGCCCCCGCACGGGACGCGCGATATTTTAGGGCTTCTCACAAGCGAAGTTGAGCATATGGCGAAAAGTTTGGCGGCCGCGCGGGCTTCGGCGGAAGAGGAAGCCAAGTTGCGCATGGCCAACGAGGCGCTATGGACACCGGAACGGCTTAAGGAGCACACCCGCACCAAGCTTCAAGGGAAGCCGCTTTTTGTTGTTTCGAATCGCGAGCCTTATATTCATTCTTATAAAGGAAAAGAGATTGAGTGGGCAATGCCGGCGAGCGGTCTTGTGACGGCGATCGAGCCCATTCTCCGCGCGTGCGGCGGTTTGTGGATCGCGCACGGCAGCGGCGACGCCGATAAGGCGGTTGTGGATGAGCAGGACCGGGTAAAGGTTCCGCCGAACGAACCTCAATACACCTTAAAGCGCCTTTGGCTTTCGAAGGAAGAAGAAGACGGCTATTACTACGGCTTCGCCAATGAAGGCCTGTGGCCGTTGTGCCATATTGCGCACGCCCGTCCTATTTTTCTTCCCGGTGATTGGGAATATTACAAGTCGGTCAATCGCAAGTTTGCCGATTCCATCTTAGAGGAGATGAAGGACACGGAAGAGCCCTGCGTACTCGTGCAGGATTATCATTTCGCGCTTTTGCCGCGCCTGATTAAAGAAAAGCGCCCGGATGCGCGTGTGGCGCTGTTCTGGCACATTCCCTGGCCGAATCCGGAATCGTTCGGCATCTGTCCGTGGGCGCGCGAACTTCTGCACGGCATGCTGGGCGCCGACCTGCTTGGGTTTCACATCCAATACCACTGCAATAATTTTCTCGACACCGTCGACCGGATTCTCGAATCGCGCATCGACTGGGAACGGTTTAACGTATATCGTCAGAATCACACAACCTGGGTGAAGCCGTTTCCGATCAGCGTCGCTCTGCCTGCCGCGGCGAATGGCTCGTCGAAAACAAAGGACGAACTTCTCCAGGCGTTGGGAGTGAAGGCCGAGTTTCTGGGCGTCGGTGTCGACCGAATTGATTACACCAAAGGTATTATCGAACGTTTTCGCGGCATCGAACGTTTCATGGAAAAGAGCCCAGCGTATGTGGGCCGTTTTACGTTCGTGGAATTGGGCGCGCCCAGCCGCACGCTGATCGAGCGTTACAAGAACTTGGGCGATGAAGTCGAAGCGGAAGTTGAGCGGATCAACAACCGTTTCAAGACCAAAGACTGGAAACCGATCGTTCTTTTAAAAAAGCAGCACAGCGCCAAAGAAATCGAGCCTTATTATAAGGCGGCGGATCTGTGCATGGTTACTTCGCTCCACGACGGAATGAACCTAGTGGCCAAGGAATACGTGGCGTCGCGCATTAATGAGGACGGCGCGCTAATCCTGAGCCGATTCACCGGGGCTTCGCGGGAACTGCGCGACGCGATTGTGATCAATCCGTACGATGTGGAGCAGACGGCGGACGCCATTCAGCGAGCTCTCGAAATGGACCCGCTGGAAAAAACGGCGCGGATGCAGCACATGCGCGAGAACGTGCGCGACCACAATATTTACAGATGGGCCGCAAACTTAATCACAGAGTTAACGACGATCCGCGTGCCCAAAGCGCTGACAAAGGTTTAGCGTGAAAAATTTAAAGGCCGAATGGCCGCGTGTGGCCGAGCGGTTAAAACAAGCGCCGTCACGGCTGTTTTTCTTCGATATTGACGGGACCTTGGCCCCGATTGCGCGTACGCCGGATGCGGCGCGAGTCCCCTCGCCCGCCCGTCGTGCGCTGAAGATTTTGGCTTCACGCCCGAAAACAAAAGTCGGCGTTATTTCCGGCCGAACGCTTAATGACGCTGTTAAAAAAGTGGGCGTAGATCGCCTCATTTACAGCGGCAATCACGGGTTGGAAATTCAGGGCTTTGGCCTGAACTTCCTTCATCCCAAAGCGAACGCTTTGAGACGCTCGTTCGTAGAACTTTTACCGGAGCTGAAAAAGGCTTTCACACTCATCCCCGGGGTGTTGCTGGAAGGGAAAGGATTGACGGGAAGCATTCATTATCGTCGCGTTCGTCGGGGCCACATGCCGCGTTTCTGGGTCATTGCGAAGAACATGGAGGGGATTGTGAAAAAAAAGGGATTTGTTTATCGCGCCGGGAAAAAGGTTTTGGAAGTTCGAC
>CAZCJA010000026.1:8593-28782 GCA_964499015.1 uncultured Elusimicrobia bacterium | reverse complement strand
ACGTTGGGCAACAACGCGCCGTTTATCGGTCTCTTCGGCACCGTGCTCGGCATCATTAAAGCCATCAACGATCTGGCGGTCACGGGCGGTTCGGGCCTTTCGGTCGTGATGCCGGGCATCTCCTCGGCTTTAATTGCCACCGCGTTCGGTATTTTGGTGGCCATTCCCGCGGTTATCGCCAATAACTATTTCCAAACACAACTTCGCCGCGTTGTCTCGAACGCGCAGAGCTTGATCCATATGATGCAAGTGTATCTCCGGGACGAACGCAATCTATCTCGAACCGCCAATGCGCCAGAGCGGGAACGGGAATTGGTTTAGGGGCGTTATGACGAGCGAAGCGGATAACGACGGCATTGTTTCCGGAATTAATGTGACTCCGTTGGTGGACATAATGCTGGTCTTGCTTATCGTTTTTATGGTCACCGCACATTTTGTCGCTGATTCGGGGCTGAAGATCAACTTGCCAAAGGCCGCTTCGGCCGACGGAGCCGCGACGCCCAGTTTGACGGTCTCTTTAAATCAAAACGGAGAAATTTTCCTGTTGGAAAGAAAAGTCGACAGCAACGGGTTGAAAGCCAATTTGGAAAGAGAGGCGAAGCTGAATCCGGGCGTGCGCGTCATGCTGGCGGCGGACCAAACCCTTCCATACCGCGACATTGTGGCTATGTTGGATCTGGTCAAGCAGGCGGGCGTCACCCGGGTGGCGTTGGCATCGGAAGAATGAAGCCTGTGTCTGTCGGCATGGGCCTTTCGGCGGCAGTTCATTTGTTCGCGGCGGTGGGGTTGCGTGCTTTTTTTGCGTTTCGGAGTCCGGCGACGGTTTTCGCCGAGTTGGATTTAAGCATGTCGACGCTGGTGCCGGTCGTTCCGAATGCGGGCGGTCGCGGCGGACAGCGTTCCGGCGAGTGGCTTACGGTTAAAAAACGAAACACGGACGTTCCCGCATCGCTACAGAAAATAATTCCTGCAGAGCCGGCGAGCGAAGAGTCGGGCGGTCCCACCGGTGAAGGGTCCGGTTCCGGCGGCATT
The DNA here is from genome assembly GCA_964499015.1 of uncultured Elusimicrobia bacterium. Classification (GTDB taxonomy): domain Bacteria; phylum Elusimicrobiota; class Elusimicrobia; order F11; family F11; genus CAZCJA01. Next base: position 27,750 of record CAZCJA010000026.1, on the reverse strand, counting down.
GACGGAGGTGTTGGCCAGTACATCCCCGCGTCACAGGCGGCGCGCAAGCCGAAATGGGTTCAAAACCATATTCGGGAGCAGGACTATCCGATCACCGCGCGTGAGCAGGGGAAAGACGGGCGCGTCGTTCTGGAGATTTTGATCGATGCGAACGGCGTTGTGCGAGATGCGCGTCTTTTGGAGGGGGCGTATGAAACGTTGAACGCGGTGGCGCTTGATAGGGTGAGCAAAGCGGTTTTTACGCCAGCTCAGGATTCGACGGGCCGGCCGGTCGCCTGCAAAGTGATTTTGCCGATTCAGTTCCAACTTAAATAAGTGAAAAACCTTTTTTCTTTGAGCATGGTGTTCATGTTGATATCGGGTCTTATTCCGGGAGGCGGCGTCTCGGTGATTGATCCGATGGTGGAAAAATACATGTGCCGGTTGTCCACGGAAAATCCTCAGCTTTACGAGTTAATGAAGCGCGATCGCGTCCAGCGGTTTGCCCTTTGCCATAACAAATACGAAGTAAAGCGATCCGTTCCGGCCGGACTGTCCGTTCCGCCTGATCGGGCCGATGCTCCTGTGTTGTCGGATAGATTTTCGTCTTTGCCGGCCCCGGATGTGGATAAGGGTTTGTTCCGGCTCGATGATGTCGAGACCTCGTTTTCACTGGTCTCGCAAACCGTCCTTACCCCTCCTCCTAAATTCGCCGGCCTCTACTAACGTCTCAAGCAATTCGTCGGTTGATCGCGTTGTATAAGCGCTTGGTTATTAATTATAGGAGGAATCAAAATGTCGTTTTTATTTAAGACTCGTTATCTACTTGCCCTGGCTATCTTTTTTGTGGTGCTGGGAGGATGCAAAAAATCAGAGCCTTCCGTATCCACGTCTGAGCCCGCAGCCGCGAAGGTTGATTTCGTGGAAAAGGCGTATGCAACATTTCCAAAAGAAGAGCTGGTTTCAATAGGGGAGAAGATCTATCACACCAAAGGCATGCAGACGTGCCTGCAATGTCACCGCGCGGGCGGAGAAGGAGAAGGTTACGCAGGCGCCGCATCCCTGCAAAAACCGTGGACGTGGCGCTCCTTTAACGCGCTGGGGGGATATGATGAGCTGGCGCGCAATCCCGCGGAATTCCGTAAGAAAATGTCGGTTGCGCTTACATACCTGATTCATGAAGGCGGCTTAAACTGGAATAAAAACTTCGCCTTAAAACATCCTGATGTTGTGTATGACTGGTCGAAAACCGGTAAAGATAAATACGACATGATGATGTGGGGCGTCGCTCAGTCTGAAATGAAAGTGAAGGTTAAAAAAGTCCACGAGGAACTGGCTGCATCGGGCAAGACGCTCAGTGATGAGGAAATGAGCTGGGTCGCCGCCGTTGCGGCGTTCGAATACGTCAAGAAATTCGAAAAAGCGGGGAAAGGTAAAGATGGTAAGCCGGCCGCGAAGATCTGGGAATAATCAGAAATCCCATGAACGACGAGAAAGATTCGCTTCGGTCAGCCGAGCTAAGTCGTCGCGCATTTATCGGCAAGGCGGCTGTGGCTTCGCTTGCCCTCACCCAGCTTCCTGGCGCGATCAGCGCAATGGAGACGGTGACCGGCCGTTCAATTATTAAAGGAGAGAAAACAATGGAGGTCGTCGCGACATATGCTCCGAAAAATTACGACCGGCTGCTTGGGACGTCTGGTTTTTCCGATTCGCTTCTGAAAAATCACTTCGCCCTTTATCAGGGGTATGTGAAAAACACAAACACGCTTGCCGAGACGCTGGCGGAGGCCGTTAAGGCGGGGAAGGCCGGAACGCCCGAATACGCCGAATTAAAAAGGCGCTTCGGTTGGGAGTTTAACGGGATGAGGCTCCATGAGCTTTATTTCGAAAATATGACGAAGTCCGGCGCTGCGTTGATCACGGCGAGCCATTCAATGGCCCGCGCCATCGACGCGCAATTCGGAAGTTACGAAGGATGGCAAAAGGACTTCGTGTCTGTCGGCGCCATGCGCGGCATCGGATGGGTCATTCTTTATCAAGACCCCGTCAGCAACAGGTTCTTCAATGTGTGGGTAAATGAACACGATGGAGGGCATTTGTCCGGGGCCGTTCCATTGCTTATCATGGATGTGTTTGAGCACGCTTATGTTCTTGATTACGGCATAAAACGAATCGAATATATCGATGCGTTTTTGAAGGCAATCGATTGGCAGGTTGTTTCAAAGCGGTTTGAACGGTCTAAATAAATCTTGTCGCGGGAGCCGGGAGACCCCGGTTCCCGCGGTCAGGGCTATGGTGGAGTGGGGATGAAATCGTTTATTTATGCATTTTTAATCATTTTTTTCGGCGCTGGATGCGGATCAAAGGAATGGTCGCCGGGCAAATACGGGCCTGTCGGCGACTTTAGCCTGCATGCGGTCACTGTTGAAAAAGAATTCCCGATTAGAAGGAAGGATTTGTTGGGGAAGGTTTGGATCGCCAATTTTATTTTCACCAGCTGCAATGGGCCGTGCCCAATATTGTCGCAGGGATTTGAAAACCTGCAAAAAGAATTGCCCGAATCCGTGTCTTTCGTCACGTTTACGATAGACCCGCACTACGATACCGCTCAGCGTCTTCGCCAATACGCCAAAAGATATCACGCCGACCCAAAACGCTGGATCTTTGTGCGCGGCGAAAAAGCGCCTTTATACGAACTGTTTGAGAAAGGCTTTCAGATTGTTGCGGCCGAGGACAAAAGCACGCCTTTGGCCGAGAAGTTCATGCACACATCGAAATACGTCCTCGTCGACCAAGGCGGGGAAATCCGCGGCTATTTTTTTGGAGATAACCCTTCCGGGCTCAACCGGGTGAAAGAAAGCGTCTTAAAACTGCTTTCCGAGTAGCTACTGGGGATCTTTCCGCGCGCATGTGCTGATGCCAAAGAGCGCGTAGGGCGGGCACCAGCCAACCAGGCCTGTTGCTGCCGGAATTAATCCCAATAAGAACCAATTATTCGTCGGGCCCCAAAACGCCAGGCTTGCAATAAATAACCCGCCAAAAAACCTCACGGCCCGCTCGATTGGATGGATGTTCTTCTTCATGTTATTCTCCTTTTAACTCTTGACTCGAATATATTATAATATTATAATATAAGAATATGAAAAGCAAGATGAATTTTCGTGATTTGGCAAAAAACTGTGAAAGCACGGCGGCGATCTTAAAGGCGCTTGCCCACCCGCAGCGTTTGATGCTTCTGTGCCAGCTGGCCTCAGGGCCTAAGACGGTGAGTGAGCTTGAGGAGGGGTGCGATGCTTCCCAGTCGGCGGTTTCGCAGTTTCTGGGGAGGATGAAAAGCGAAGGCCTTTTGCGTTCGACGCGTGAGGCGCAATTTGTCCGTTACGAAATTGCCGATGAACGGATACTAAAAACAATCCAAGCGCTGCAGAAGATTTATTGCAGCTAGCCGGTGCCGGGGGGCTATATGAAAGCAGCGGTGTTTTTAAATTTATTCGGACTGGCGTTGGCCTCGTCGGCAATTGCCGCGTCGCAAACGCTGGATAACGCGGTCGACGCCGCTTTCGCGCGTTCTCCGATGTTGAAAGCGGCGCATGCGCACATTGATGGGGCATCGAGCCGTTTTGCTGAAATTCGCGCCCAGCGTTATCCTCGTTTGGCCATCCGCAGTTCCTACACGCGCAGCGATAATCCGGTGTACGCGTTTGGTTCACTTCTGGAGCAGGCCTCATTCGGCCAACAGAATTTTGCGATTGACGCCCTCAATAATCCGTCGTATCTGACCAACATTAAAAATGCGCTCGATTTGGGCGTGCCTTTATTTGCCGGATTCCAAATCGCCGCCGGTGAAGAAATAAGCCGCTACGGGCGGGCGCTGGCGGATGCCGAATTTTCAATGGCGGCGCAGCATGTGCGCTTCCAGGCCATCCAGGCTTACCTCGATGTTTTGTTGAAAATTGACGCGGTGGCGGCGGTTGAGCAGCGCGTCGATTCGGCGGCAAAAGAAATCGACGGCGCCCGACGCCTTAACGCCAAAGGATTGGTATTGGGTTCCGATTTCTACGCGGCGGAGGCGATGTTGAGTTCGCTCAAGGCGCGGCAGGTGCAGGCGCAGCAAAAGCTGGCCACCGCCCGCCAACGTTTGGCCGTGATGACGGGTCTTTCTGTCGAAGACAGCGGGCCGGATGGGCACATTCCAGCTGCTGATTATGCTGTTGGTGAGGAAGCCGAGCTGGTCGAAGCGGCGCTGCGCAATCGTCAGGACGTCGCTGGAGCGTCTTTGCATGTGCAAATGGCACGCGTTGGCGCCAAGCAAGCGGCCCGCGGCTATTTGCCCAGCATCGAGGCGTTTGCTTCTGTCGAAACCAACACCGAAGATTTCGAATCCAACCCCACCAATCGCATGGTCGGCGTTCGTTCGCACTTCCCCATTGGCGACCCGGCCTATTTTTCCCGAAAATCAGGCGCCAAAGCGTCAGCCGCAGCGGCTACGGGCCAAAAAGAGCAGCTAGAAGAATCCATCCGCGTCGAAGTTGTGGAGGCGCGCAATCAACTGACGGGGGCCCTCGCTTCGGTGGCGCTGATGCGCGAGGCTCGGCAGCAGGCGGAGAAATCGCTTAACTTGTTCCGGCCCTTGTATCGCGAAGGCCGGCAAAGCATTTTGGACGTTGTGCGGGCGGAAGACGGGCTTCTTCAGGCACATCAGGGTCTGCTGGAAACGTATTTCCATGTTCATATGGGTTATGCCCGGCTGATGCTGGCGACCGGCCGCTTGGAACCATCGGTGGTGGCGGAAATTCAGCGGCATTTGGAGGCACGGCCATGACCGATTCCAAGCCATTGGGCATTGCGGGCCGGTTGGCTCAAACCTTTATCCGTTCCAAGCTCACCGTCCTTATTATCTTGGCATCTTTGTTGATCGGAGTCTTCGCCACAATGAAGCTGCCGCGCGAAGAAGAGCCGCAAATCAATGTTCCAATGTTCGATATTTTCGTGCCGTTCCCCGGCGCCGGGGCCAAGGAAGTCGAAGAGCGGCTCATTAACGTGGGTGAACGCAAATTGTGGGAAATTCCGGACGTCGACTACATCTATTCGACGGCCGAGCCGGGCATGGCGTTGTTTATCGTTAGTTTCAAAGTGGGGACCGACCCGGAAGAGGCGATGACGCGGATATACACCAAGACGTTCGCCAACGCGGATTTATTGGCCGCCGGCGTGGGCCAGCCGCTCATCAAACCGAAATCGATCGACGACGTGCCCATCCTGACACTGACCTTTTCCAGCGCCGCGTCGTCGCCGCTTAAACTGCGGCAGCGCGTCGCCGCGCTTCGTCAGGACATCAGCCACGTTGAAAATGTATCGGAAACGCAGATCATCGGCGGCCGGCGCCGTCAATTCTTGGTCCATTTTGATCCGGCCAAATTGACCGAGCGGCGTTTGTCCGTGATGGAATTGAGCGGACTTTTGCGCGCTTCCAACCGCCGTTTGCCCGCGGGCCATCTTGCCCAGGCGGAACAGGCTGTTTTGGTTGAGACGGACGCGCTAATCCGCTCCGCCTCCGACCTCGAAGAAATTATCGTGGGCGTCTCATCGGGAAGGCCGGTGCGCCTGGCCGATGTCGCGCGCATAACCGATGGCCCGGACGAGGATGAGAAAGCGGTTTTTCTGGACGGCGCTTCAGCCGTTACGTTGGCCGTGTCCAAGCGCAAAGGGGCCAATGCCACGACGGTGGCGCAGACGGTATTGTCGCGCGTGGAGGAATTCCGCGCCGATTGGCCCGCGGACGTGACCATGGCCGTGACCCGCAATTACGGTGAAACAGCGAAAGAAAAATCGGACGAGCTGCTCTTTCATGTCCTTTTGGCCACGCTGTCGGTCACGCTGCTGATTGCCGTGGCGCTCGGCGTTCGCGAAGCCATTGTTGTTTTAATCGCCATCCCCGTCACGCTGGCGTTGACGCTCGCCGTGTATTACCTGTCCGGCTACACGTTGAACCGCATCACGTTGTTCGCGCTTATTTTTTCAATCGGTATCCTGGTTGATGACGCCATTGTGGTGGTGGAGAACATTCATCGACATTACATGATGGGGGATAAGCGTTCGTTGTGGAATTTAGCGGTCGAAGCGGTGGATGAAGTGGGCAATCCAACACTTTTGGCGACCTTCGCCGTGATCGCGGCCATTTTGCCCATGGCGTTCGTCAGCGGCCTCATGGGCCCATACATGCGGCCCATCCCCGTTGGGGCGTCGATGGCCATGCTTTTCTCCGTCGTCATCGCTTTCGTCATTTCGCCGTGGGCGTTTGCGCATCTTCTGGAATGGTGGAAGCCGAAAAAAACGGCGCATGTTCATCACGATTCGGCGCTGGACCGCCAATATAAAAGGCTTATGGCCTTAATTCTGGACAAGAAACGAGTGCGGCTTGTGTACTTTGCCGTTATGGGTTTACTTCTGCTTGGCTCGGTTTCGCTCGTCTATTTTAAAGCGGTTACGGTCAAGATGCTGCCGTTCGACAACAAAAACGAATTTGAAGTCGTTCTGACGCTGCCGGAAGGAAGCTCCTTTGAACGAACGAACCGGGCCGTGGCAGAATTGACGGCGGCGCTGAAGACCGTTCCCGAGGTCGTCCACGTAACCAGTTACGCCGGAACGGCGGCTCCCTATAATTTTAACGGGCTCGTTCGTCACTATTATTTGCGCGAACGTCCGCATCAAGCGGATTTGGTCGTTAATTTAAAAGACCGGCACGAGCGCAAGCGGCAAAGCCACGACATCGCGAAGGACGTGCGCGTGCCGCTAACGGCGATCGCCAAAAAGCACGGCGCCCGGCTTCAGGTCGCGGAAATCCCGCCGGGACCGCCCGTGTTATCGACGCTGGTGTTCGAACTCTATGGGCCGGATGAGGGTAAGCGGTTGGAATTGGCCCGCCGCCTGAAAAATCTTCTTGAGGAATCAGACGGCATCGTTGACGTGGACACCTACGTTCCCGATATTCAGCCGTTGCAGCGGTTAGACGTCCTGCGCAGCAAAGCCACCTTGAACGGTATTTCCGCGGAGCACATTGCCCAGACGGTGGCCATGTCGCTCCATGGCCACACGGTCGATCTGGCCCATGTCGATGATGAAAAGGAACCGGTGGAAGTGCGCCTGCGTTTGGCCCCGGCGCTGCGGACGGATATGTCGGCGGTGAAATCGATCACGCTGCTGTCCCGAAACGGCACGCCCCTATCGATTGGAAGTTTAACCGCCGCGAAAAATGTCGACGCCGACCGGCCCATTTACCATAAGAACCTGCAAAGCGTCAGTTACGTGATCGCCGACGTGGCCGGCCGCCAGGAAAGCCCTGTGTACGCGATCCTTGGCTTGCGGGGAAAAATAAGGGATCTCGCCGCCGGCATGGGCATTGATTTGACCGAATATTATTCGACCCAGCCGCCGGACACGCGCCAGTACGCGCTCAAATGGGATGGCGAGTGGCAGATTACCTATGAAGTATTCCGTGATTTGGGGATCGCTTTCGCGCTGGTCTTGGTGTTGATTTATATTCTGGTCGTCGGCTGGTTTAAATCGTTCACGATACCGTTGGTGATCATGATCCCGATTCCATTGACGCTCGTGGGCATTCTGCCTGGCCACGCAATAATGGGGGCGTTTTTTACCGCGACGTCGATGATTGGTTTCATCGCCGGAGCCGGCATCGTTGTTCGCAACTCCATTATTCTTGTCGATTTTATTCAGCTGCGCTTGAAGGAAGGCATGCCGTTGCGTGATGCGGTAATTGATGCAGGCGCGGTGCGTTTCCGGCCGATGCTGCTGACGGCGGCCGCGGTCGTCGTCGGCGCGGGCGTGATCTTGTTCGATCCGATATTCCAGGGGCTGGCTGTATCGTTGATGGCGGGCGAAGTGGCCTCGACGCTGCTCTCGCGCACGGCCGTGCCGGTCCTTTATTATTTGTTTGCGAAGAAACGCGTGTAACCTTCTGGCCGGTCCCGCCGTATTGACCGGTATGAAAACCATAACCCCATATTTCTTCGGCTTGTCCTTCATTCTCTCTGTTTCACCGATCTTGGCGATGACACCGCCCTCAAACTCAGCGAATGTGGTTCCACGGTCTCCTGTTTCAGGACTCAACACGCCCACCGGGAGCGGCTGGGGCGTGGGGGTAACAACCTGGTACAGTGAACGCGATGAATTGCGCTCCGGAACCGGTTCCGTTCCGAATCCCAATAATGAAAAATCCGAAAGCCTGCACACCACTCTCTTAATCGATAAAGCGCTGTCGCCCCGTTGGGGCGCGCTTTTGGCGCTGCCCTACATTTCAAACGAGGTGTCTTTTTCCGGCACCAGCCAGGAAGCGAAGGGGTTGGGTGATGCCGCGCTTTATCTCAAGTACACGGTGTGGCAGAGCTGGGTGAACTCCACGCGCGAAGTGCAATTGATTGCCGGCGTGGATTCAGAGACGGGCGGCACCAAAGAAAAGGACGCGCAGGGGAATCTTTTGCCCGCCACGGAACAGCCCGGCTCGAATTCAACGGATTTGATCGTCGGCGCGGCGTTAAACTGGGGGTTTATTGGGTTCATTACGCACGCCGACGTCACGTACAAGATGAATGGAACGGCGGGTTACGAATTCGGCGATGTGGTGGCGGCCAACGCCGGAATAAACGTCCCGCTGAAATCGAAGAAATGGAGTTTTTCGGGTGAGATTAATTCTGAGTTTCGCCAGCGGGATATTTCGTCACGGCCTGGAGCGGGCGTGCGGACCGATAAAAAAGTGGTCAATTCGGGCGGGGAGACCGTTTATTTAACGCCGGGGATCCAATGGCAGCCGCGCGAGAGCTGGGTGATCAACGCCGGCGTGCAAATTCCGGTCTATCAAAATTTCCGCGGGACGCAGCTGGCGGCAAAACATAATTACGTCCTTTCTTTCTACAGACGCTTTTCGCGTTAATAGCTTCTTGAGTCCAGTTTAACCTTGCCCCGAAAAATCCAATAGATGCTGATCGTGTAGGCAATAACCACCGGCATACCGATGCAGGCAATAGTAAGCATAATGCTAAGCGTTTTCTGAGAGGAAGCCGCGTTCCAAATTGTAAGGCTGTGTGCGGCGTCGGGACGCGAGGCCACAAGATTCGGGAATATGCCGACGGCCGTTAGCCCCAAAAGCGTGGCGATCGCGACGCAGGAAGAAATAAAGGCGCGGCTGTCGCGCTTTAGGAAAATTTCCCGTGGGATGTTCGCGATCGCGAGCATGCTCAAAAGTGGCAGTGCAAACCAGGCCGGATGCGCTTTGATCTGCTCGGTCATATGGGGAACATACAGCAGAGTCACGATCGTGAGCAGCGCGTAGCTGATGATGAAAAAAACCATTGTGTTGCGGATCCAGCCGCGGATTTTTTCGTGCAGCGGCCCTTCCGTTTTCATGACCGCATAGATGGAGCCGTGCATGATGAACAAGGCCACCGTGGTGATGCCGACCAGCAGCGCGTATGGATGCAGCATGCCCAGAAACGTTCCCTGGAATTCCTTATCGGCTCCCAGCGGAACGCCCCAAATGATGTTTCCGAGCGCCACCCCGATCAGAAGTGCCGCCAAAAAACTGCTCACGCCAAAGGCGCGGTCCCAAAGATTCCGCCACCACAGCCAATTCTCTTTTGAACGGAATTCAATCGAAATGGCGCGGAAGATCAGGCACGCCAGGAGCAGCATTAGAGGAATGTAGAAACCGGAGAAAACGGTGGCATAAACGTCTGGGAACGCCGCAAAAAGAGCGCCGCCGCCGGTGACGAGCCACACTTCGTTGCCATCCCAGACCGGGCCGATAGAATTAATCATTAAACGGCGCTCTTCGTCTGTCTTCGTGAACAAATGCAGCATGCCGACGCCCAGGTCGAATCCGTCCAGTATCGCGTAGCCCGCGAACAGAACGCCAACCAAAATGAACCAAATTACGTTTAGTTCCATTAGACGCTGACCTTTCCTTCCGTACTTAATTCCTGCACGAGCGTGCCGCGTTGGCCGCCGGCGTCTTCCAAATCTTCTTTTAGCGGGCCGTGTTTAATTTTTCGATCGAGCAGATAAACGAACAGCACAAAAAGAAGAATGTAGAGCAGAGTGAAAAGGATGAGGGAGCCCAGGACCGCTTCGGCTTTGACCGTTTTGGACAGCGCGTCGGAGGTGCGCAGAAGCCCATAGACAATCCATGGTTGGCGGCCCACTTCGGCGGCGAACCAGCCGGCTTGATTGGCAATTTGCGGACCGAGCACGGACAAGACAAAAAGACGCAGCAACCAGGGATGGTTAAAAAGGGTGCCCCGCCACCACAACAGCATGCCGAGCGTGCTGAGCAAGATGAGTCCGACGCCGATGGCGATCATGATGTGAAACGACTGGAACGTGATGTTAACGGGCGGCCGCTCGTCTTCGGGAAAGCTGTTTAAGCCGCGGATGGGCGTGGTGCGGTTGCCATGAACGAGCTGGCTCGTCAGGCCCGGCAACTTTAGGCCGCGTATTTGTTGTGTTTTATCGTCAACCCAGCCGAACAGATACAAATCGGCCGGTGCGTTTTCCGGGTAGTGCGCTTCCAACGCGGCCAGCTTTGCCGGTTGGTTGCGCGCAACGCCTTCGGCGGAATCATGCCCGGAAAAAAGTTGGGCCCACGATGAGAGAAACAGAAAGACAAGCGCGATTTTAAAGGAGCGTTGGGCAAATTCCTGATGTTTCTTTTTAAGTAAATAATAAGCGCTTACCGACAAGACCAGCGTCGCTCCGGCCAGCCACGCGCCGAGAAAAACATGTATTAGCCGGTCGACCGATGACGGGTTAAAAACCATCGCCCAGAAATCGACGATTTCCGCGCGGGCGTTAAGTCCTTCGCCGACGATGTGGTAGCCGGCCGGTGTTTGCTGCCAGGAATTGGCGACCGTGATCCAAATAGCGCTGAAGTGGGCGCCCAAGCACACCATGACTGTGGCGATGAAATGCGTAATGGGTTTTACTTTGTCCCAACCGAACAGGAGAATCGCCAAAAAACCCGATTCGAGAAAAAACGCGAAAATTCCTTCGGCGGCCAACGCGCTGCCGAAAACGTCGCCGACGTAGCGCGAATAAGTGGCCCAATTGGTGCCGAACTCGAATTCCATAACGATGCCTGTGGCCACGCCGATGGCGAAGACTAGCCCAAAGATCCGCACCCAAAAGCGCGTCATCTGCTGGTAGAACGGGTCTTTCGTTTTTAAATAAAGGCCTTCCATCACCACAAGTAGAACGCCGAGGCCAATGCTAATCGGCGGATAGATGTAGTGGAACATCACCGTGAAGGCAAATTGAATGCGGGATAAAAGAAGAACGTCCATTGTGGGGTAAATATACACCATGAGCGAACGGCCAAAATATGATGCAGATCATAGAGCCGGCCGTTCACTCGGTAATAATTTCTAGGGTTTATTCTTCGAGGAGTGAACGCAGCATCCACACGGTTTTTTCGTGGGTCTGCATGCGCTGGGTGAGAAGGTCCATCGTGGACTGGTCGCCGGCTTTTTCGGCGGCGGGAAACGCTTTGCTCGCGCTCTTGGCCACGATCTCGTTTCCTTCCTGAAGTTGTTTGATCATCTCGTTGGCCTTCGGATTGCCTTTGGCTTCTTTGACGGAGGTCAAACGGCTGAATTCGGCGTACGAACCCGGGGCCGGAGCGCCGAGAGCGCGCATGCGCTCGGCAATCAAATCCACGGCGAGAGCGAGCTCGTTGTATTGGGTCTCGAACATCAAATGGAGCGTTTGGAACATCGGGCCTTTTACGTTCCAGTGAAAGTTATGAGTCTTGAGATAAAGGGTATACGAGTCAGCCAAGAGGACGGCCAGTCCTTGGGCAATCTTTTTCTTCTGATCTGCGGGGATTTCTTTAACTGTGCTCATGGTGGTCTCCTTTAGCGTAAGTCGGATGCTTCTGTTTCATTCTACGATTCTCCGATCGCCATTGAGCATAACGTCGCAAAGAAAGAGAAATTCCCGTCCAAACCATTAAAGTTATCCCGCAGGCGCTTAGGAAAGCAACGATTTGACCGGGCAAACCGCCCACGTCTCCCGTGTGTAAATAGCGTGCCCAAACGCGCAATACGCGGCCCATGTTCGCTTCGGCGAAGGGTTCCCATTTCTTTGGTTCGGCGGTTGCGGCGTCAAGCTGCAGCGCTGAACGGACCGGAATTCCGTAGGTCGGGTCGTCTTCCAAAATGTTGGCCGTGACGGGGCCGCCGGGTTTTTGAGGCAAGCGAATGTTAACCGCTTCCCAGGCCGTCACTTTAGAAATCGCGTTGGCGGCAAAAAGATCGAATGCCGCGAGTTGAACCGGCGGCTCTTCTTTCTTCATATCGTCCTTCTTTGCCTCGCCCGGTTTGCCGCCCATCGGACGCTGTTGGTTCTGCGCGGGCGGGGGCTCGTTGCCGGTGGCGTGGTAGAGCAAATTGGTGGCCCAGGTGTACGACATAATGAGGCCGGTGAGCGTTGTGATCAAAATAAACGGCGACAACCAAATGCCGATCACGTTGTGCCAGTTCCAGTCGCGGGCTTTCCCTTTCAGTTCCTTTCCGAACACGGCGATGCGCTTCACGTTTCTTTTGGTCCATTTGGATGGGATCCAAATGTATAGACCGGACACCAAGAGAATAAAGAAGGCAAAGTTGGCGGCGCCGGTGATGGGCTTGCCGATTTCGCGTTTGCCCAGGAAGCGGTGAATGTCTTCGATGAAATGCAGGGCGTCGTGCGCTTTGGATTCGCCGCCCAGAACAAGGCCGGTGTAGGGATTAACGTACAGGGTTCCTTCGCGGCCGAAAGAAACCACGGCGGAGGCGGTTGGGTCGTTTTTAAGAGTGATCGCGGAAACTTTTCCTTTGGGTTTTTCTTTCTGTGCGGCGGCCGCGATGTCATCGAGCGTCATGCGTTGGGCGCCGGGCGCGGGAATGGCGACGATGCGAACGTCTTTCTCCGCCCAATCGACGATCTGGTGTTCGAAGGCCATCATGGCGCCGGTCGCGGCCATCGTGATGATCACGAGGCCCGCCACGCAGCCAGCGATCAAATGCAGCCAGAAAAATAGTTTACGAAAGGGAACGACCAAGAGATTAGAGTTCCGTCCACTGACGGAGCAGGTTGTGGTAAACGCCCGTGAGCTGGACGCCGACGGGACTGTCGGGATGGTCGCGGCTGATTTGCTGAATGGACGTGTCCAAATCGAAAAGCAGCGTGCGCTTGGAATCTTCTTTGATCATGCTCTGCACCCAGAAGAACGAACTGATGCGCGCGCCGCGCGTCACGGGCTTAACATGATGAAGGCTCGTCGCGGGGTAAAGAATCATTTGGCCGGCGGGGAGTTTGACGGAATGAACGCCGTAGGTGTCTTCGACCACGAGCTCGCCGCCGTCGTAATCTTCGGGCTCCGTTAAGAACAGCGTCATGGAAAGATCGGTGCGGATGCGATGCGGGGTGCCGGGAACTTGGCGAATTGCGTTGTCCACGTGCGTGCCGAACGACTGCCCGCCTTGATACAGATTGAAAAGAGGTGGAAACACCCGGAGCGGAAGGGCCGCCGATAAAAACAGCGGGTTCCGTCCGAGTGCTTCCACGATCTTTTCTCCCATTTTCTTCGCCACCGGGTGGGATTCCGGTATTTGCATATTGTTCTTGGCACGCCCGGACTGATACCCGGCGGTCACTTTGCCGTCCACCCACTCCGCTTGTTCAAGCGTGAGCCGGATTTGGGCGGCTTCTTCTTTGGTGAAGATGTCGGGTATCGTCAGCAGCATGATTATTTGTTTCCGAACTTCACGTCGGTCGTGATGGTTGCGGAACGTCCGGCGCCCGGAATCAGGTGGCCGCCGCCCAAACGATCGAAATATTCTTCGTTGGTGATGTTGTTGACGTTTAAACGCACGGTCACGCTGTCGTTGACCGGATACGAGGCCATCGCGTCATAGAGCGTGTAGCTGCCCACTTGGCGCGTGTTGGTGTTGTTGGCAAAACGCTGCCCAACGTACTGCACGCCCGCGCCGAAGCTGAGCCGTGACGGCAGAGCGTAGGTCGACCACACATTAAACGATTCTTCCGGCGTGTTGCTGATGTGTTTGCCGGTTTCGTTCGCGGTGTTGGACTGGCGGATTTCGCTGTCCATGTGCGTGTAGCCGGTAAAGACTTGCCAGGCGTCGGTGATGTTCCCGGTGACGCCGAGTTCATAACCGTCCACGCGCTGTTCGCCGTCGAGAATTGTGACACCGGTGACGCTTGGGTCCGGCGTGCGCGCGTTCGTCTTGTAGGTGCGGAATACGGCGCCGCTCAACGACAGGTCGTTGTTGAAGAGGTCCCATTTGGTGCCGACTTCATACGTTTTTGTTTTTTCCGGCTCGACGTTGGCTAATGCGGCGGTAAAGCCCGAGGTGAGGCCTTCAGCGGACGGGTTAAACGACGTCCCATAACCCGCGTAGAGGCTGCTCGCCGGGGTTGGCTTCACCACGATGGCGGCGCGGCCGCTCAACATGCGGTCGGTCCGTTTGAACTCAACCGGAGCGCGGCCCGAGGTGTTTGAGGACAACTCCACATCGAACGATTCCCAGCGCAGGCCCAGCGGAATTTGCACGTGTTCGCCGATCTTCAGCGTGTCGAACGCGTAGCCGGCCGTTGTTTCGGCGGTGGCTTTTACGTCGGTGCCGTTGCGGTACACCCGGCCCGTGTAGGGGTCGTACGGGTTCGGATTGAACAAGTCCGTGGTCGAACCGCTGGTTTGATTGCGCAGGAAGTTGTGCTGCTCTTCGCGCGCGAGCTCAAGGCCCACCACCACGTCGTGCTGAACCGGCCCCGTGTTGAAGCGGGTGGTGAGATCCAGTTGGTTGGCGACAATGCTGTCTTCCTGGTCGCGCGACTGCAGCTGACGATTGATGGTCGTCGTCGAATCGCTGACAAAGCGCGGCGCGGTGATCACGGAATCCCGGTACGTTTCGCCGATGCGCGTGATGTTGCGCAGGCGGGTGTCGTCGCTGAGTTCGTGTTTGAGTTCACCGGTCAAGACGTCGGTGTCGATGTTTTCATAGTCGCGTATTTTCGAGCCGTAGAAATTGCTCATGTCCACCGGTGCGGGCTTATCGCGATCGTTGACGAGCACATTGTGGCCGGCCGTCACGAACGGAATACCGTAGTCCGGGGTGTTCTCTTGAGCGAGCTTGTAGTAGCTCAAGCTGAATTGGGTGGGGGAGTTTAAGCCGAAGGCGATCGACGGAGCGATGCCCCAGCGCTGCTCTTCCACCTCATCGCGGCGCGGCGTGTTGGATTCGTGCCACAGCGCGTTCACGCGCACGGCGGTGCCGTTGGCGCCATCGATGATTTGATTGGCGTCCGCGGTCAGGCGGCGGTAGTCATCGGTGCCCACGCCGACCGAGCCATTAATGAATTCCTCCAAGGACGGCATTTTGCTGACTTGGTTGATCGAGCCGCCGGTCGAGCCGCGTCCCGCGGTTGCGGACGACGGGCCTTTGGAGACTTCAACCGCCTCCAGCGCGAACGGATCGCGGGAATAGCCGCCGAAATCGCGCATGCCGTCGATGTAAAAGTCGGTGCGCGCGTTGAAGCCGCGAATCGTCAGATTGTCGCCGGCGGGAACGCCGCCTTCACCGGCCTGCATGCTGATGCCCGGCACATTGCGCAGAACCTGGCGCATCGAGGTCGCGTTCTGATCGGCCATCACTTCTTTTGGGATAACGGTGATCGTCTGCGGAATGTTGCGCAGCGATTCTGTGTATTTGGAGGATTGGACGCGGTTGCGGTTGTAGCCTTTTTCGCCTTGCACAAGCACTTCCGGATGGTCGGCGGCGGTGGCGGCTTCTTCTTCAG
Organism: uncultured Elusimicrobia bacterium; assembly: GCA_964499015.1. Taxonomy (GTDB): domain Bacteria; phylum Elusimicrobiota; class Elusimicrobia; order F11; family F11; genus CAZCJA01. Next base: position 11,904 of record CAZCJA010000026.1, on the reverse strand, counting down.
CCCAACCGAAGGTCGCGCCCATCAATGCTGCGGCGCCGAGGGCCATGACCGGTGCGATGCTCGCTTTTTTTTGCGCGCGCGCTTGCGGCTTTTGACGTTTGAGCCATTTTTTAAAGAAACGGCATTCTTGTGATCTCATGTAATAATTCCCCTTCATTACTAAATGGGCTCTGGAATCGTCGTTCTCTGGCCTCGGTAAATTTGTGTGCGGCTAGCGCAGTTCGAAGCGGATGGGCAGCGTGACTTTGCAGGACACTGGTTTCCGTTTGTCGTTGTATGCGGGTGAAAAACGAGCTTGTTTCACTTTGCGTAACGCCACTTCATTTAAAACGTCGTAACTTCCCTCGAGTAAGCGCACATCGCGTACCCGGCCTTCGGAGTCGATCAAAACGGTGAGAACCACGCGGCCGTCTTTGCCGTTCTGGCGGGCAATCGTCGGATAATCTTTCGTGGTGATGAAATTGGCGATCCAGCGCGGCTTGCGCGTCGCGGCTTCCACCGGAATATACTGGCCGTCGCCTTCACCGCTGCCGCCGCCCCAGCCTTGGCCAACCACGTTCCCTTGGGGACAATTGGGGCACGCGGGAACGCTGGCTTCTTCTTTAATGACGTCTTCTTTGGTTTCCACCACTGCCGGCTGCTGCACGGGCACCGGCGTTTTCATTTTCTTTTCTTTCGAGGCGACAAACCATTCTTCCGATTGTTTCGCGCCGTAACCGCCGCCGGCATTCGGCATGACGGGTACGAGCGTGGACATTGTCAAATCCAGGTCCGCCACCATCGGCGGGGGTTCGCGCTTAACGAACCAAAAATAAAGCCCACCGCCCGTCCCCAAATGGACCAGCATGGACATGAACGTGCCCGTGAAAAGTCCGCTGAACGCGAAGTGAGAAAACATTTTATTTTTCGGAGGCGAGCGCCACGCGGGTGACGCCGGCTTGTTTAATGGTATCGAGGACGAGGACGATGTCGCGGTACGGCAAATCTTGGTCGGCGGCCAGGCTCACGCGCACGCCCGGGTTGATGCTCGATTCGCGTTGCAGGTTGGCTTTAAGACCGTTTAGATCAACGGCGTTGTCCAAAAGACGGAGTTGGCCGTTCTTGTCCATGGTGACGGTTAAGGAAGCGGTGACGGCCGCTTCCGTCGTGGTGGCCTTGGGAAGATTTATTTTCAGGCCGGAGTCCTGCACAAAGTGGGCGGTGACCATGAACACGATCAGCAGCACGAGCATGATGTCGACCAGCGGCGTGACGTTGATGCCGGTGACGACGCCGTCGTCTGTATCGTTGGAGGCGGACATATTAGGCGAGCGCTTCCGCTGTGAGCTCTTCAGCTCCGATGTCGCGGGCGACTTTCAGGCGCGCGTGCGATTCATCGCGCAGGTAGACCTGGAACAGGTGGATCAAGCTTTGCGAGTTGGCGTTGATGCGGCGCAGCTGCGTTTGGAAATAGTTGTTGGCCATAACGGCGGGAATGGCGACCAAAATGCCGAAGGCGGTGGCGATCAGCGCCGCGGAAATGCCGGCCATGACCACGGACACGCCGGAGCCGCCGGTGACGGCGAGATCGTTGAAGGCCTTGATAATGCCGAGCACCGTGCCGAACAGGCCGATGAACGGGGCGTTGTTGCCGAGGGTGCCGAGGACGATAAGGTTCTTTTCCAACTGGGATTTTTCCAGAACCAAGCGCGAGGTCATCGCTTCTTCAACCGAAGCCGAGCCTTTGGAAATATTCACGAGACCCGCTAGCGCCACTTTGGCTTCGACGCCGGGGGTGGCGCGCGCCAATTGGCGCGCGGCGGCGGTGTCGTTACGGTCGAGGCGTTTGCCGAGTTCATCGAGGAATGACGGGAAATTGATTTTGTTTTTGCGGAACATCTTCCAACGTTCGAAAATCACGCCGACCGAGAGAACGCTTGCGCCCAAAAGGATCCACAGGACCCAGATGTCGCCGACAAGCGCTAATTTCTTAAAAATAAGTTCCATTGTTTTATCTCCTTACGCCAAGCTGAAAAGCTGCTGAGCCATGAACGCCTGCGGATTTTCCTGGGCCATGGCCAATTTGGGGTGTTTCATCGCTTCTTGAATCATTTCCGACAACGCGACAAACGCGTCCGGGGTAATGCGCATGGTGAGGCTATCGATGGCGATGTGCACGTCTTTGCAGTCTTTGCACATGGCCACGCAGCCGAGACCTTCTTTGTGGGCTAGTTTTTGATGCATCAGTTGCTTTTCTCCTGGTGTTCCTCGAAATCTTTTATGGGAATCGTATGGATGTTTTTGCAGCGCCGGCACTTGATCGCCAAGCCGTCTGGCGTCCGGATCGCTACCAATTGCCGGCAGGAGCACCGGACCTCGGTGTATTCCTTTTCAGCGGGTGAATTATTGCAGTCTGTCTCCATCGTGTCAACACCTTATTGAAAGATAGTTTCATTAATAAGTCCACGAAACCCTGTGGCCGTTCGTGCTTCTATGGGTAATTACCGTCGATGAATCGGGATCCTCGCTGGGAAGGGGCCGGGGGATTCTGTTGAAATCGTGTTTCAACATATAAAAGACTCTACTCGATGTCAAATCCGAAAAGCGTCGTTCTGGAACCGAAACGATCCCAACACGGTTCTAGATGCAAATGGAACTCCGGGCTATTGTAAACCCCATCATCGACCCACAGGCGGACAGCCGGCTGCTCGACGCTTATTCCGCGGCGGTTTCCGGCGTGGCCGAACGCGTTGGGCACGCGGTGGTCCATATTAATGCGGGAAAGGGCACCGGCTCGGGTTTCGTCTTCACCCCGGATGGTTTTATTCTGACCAACAGCCATGTCGTGCATGGCGCCAAAGATCTAACTGTCTCATTGGCCGACGGACGCCAACTGCCGGCCGAGATCAAAGGCGACGACCCCAGCACGGACCTCGCGGTGATCCAGGTCCACGGTACGTCGCTCGTTCCGGCGCGATTGGGGGATTCCGCTCAGTTAAAAGTTGGGCAGATCGCGGTCGCCATGGGCAGTCCCTACGGATTTCAATCCACGCTTACCGCCGGCGTTATCAGCGCGCTCGGTCGTTCGTTCCGGTCGGCCTCGGGCCGGCTGATCGACAACGTGATCCAGACCGATGCGGCGCTGAACCCCGGCAATTCCGGCGGCCCGCTCTTGAATGCGCACGGCGACGTGATCGGCGTGAACACCGCCGTCATTTTGCCCGCGCAGGGAATCTGCTTTGCCATCCCGATTAACACCGCCAAATTCGTGGCGGGCTGGTTAATTAAGGATGGAAAAGTGCGTCGCGGTTTTTTGGGCGTGGCGGGACAGA
>CAZCJA010000026.1:0-8583 GCA_964499015.1 uncultured Elusimicrobia bacterium | reverse complement strand
GGGTTAACTCGGCCGTCCTTATTATATCGGTCGAAAAAAATAGCCCGGCCGAAGGGGCGGGACTCAAGATCGGTGATTACATTGTGGGGTTTGATGGAAAGCCCGTGTCGAGCGTCGACGATCTGCATCGCGCGCTGACGGACGGCGCGTTTGTGCGGAAGAGCTCGTTATCGATTGTGCGCGGGCAACAGGTGTTCGATCTGGCGATCGTGCCCGTTGAATCTCCGGAAGCGATTTAATCTAATCGGGTCTCACTCCGAGGGCCCATGAAATTCAGCCTCTTATTTGCAGCCGCTTTTGCGGCGATCTCTTCTCTTTATTCGGAAACACTGTCCTTTTCCGGCGCGCTCAGCGCTGCGTTGACGAAAAACCCCGATGTTCATATCGCCGCGGAGAATTTGCGTTTGGCTTCTCTCGATGAGCCCGCGCTCTTGGCCGAGACGGACCCTGTTTTTGGCGCCGAAGCGGCCGTACTGGACGACCAGGCGCCGCGTTCCGCTCCCGCCATTCAAGGCGCGTTCAGCAAACAGAAAAGATTGGACCTTTATATCCGCCAAAGCTGGTTGACGGGAACCGAAGCGGAAATATTTTTTGATTCCCTGCGCACCGATTCGCCGGCCGCCTTTCGCCCCATCAACCCCACCGTGGATGCCGCGCTGGGGTTGTCGCTGCGCCAGCCGCTCTTGCGCTACTTTTGGGGGCGGCCCGATAAAGCCAATCGCCGGCAAGCGCGCGCCGGCGTGGAAGCGGCCCGCTGGCGTTTAAAGCGCGCGCAGGAAAATGTGGCCGCCCGTACGGCAATCGCTTATGTGAATGCGTGGGTGGCCGACGAAAATATCCGCATTCGCGCGCGCGGCGTCGATGACGCGAAGCGCTTGCTCACGAACTATTCCGAAAAACAGCGCTATGGCCTCGTTACCCGTTCCGATTTCCTCCAGGCCGACGCGTCCCTGCGCGTTCAGGAGACGGAACTGCGCACCGAACGGTCCGATTTTATTCAGGCCCAAAACGCATTGCGCGCGGACGTTTTCCTGGGCAGTACGACCGTCACGGTGTCGGACCCAACGGCCACCGGCCAGTGGCCGGCGGCGATCCCGGAATTTGAGGCGGCCTACGCCGAGGCGTTGCGGCGCCGTCCTGACTATCAGGCGGCCCTGCAGGAAAAAGAGCGCGCGCAGTGGGCGCTTCGCCTTGAGCGGTTGAACACGCTGCCGGAACTCTCCGCCTTCGGCACCTACAGTTCGCGCGGTTTAAGCACCGAGCGCCGCGCGGCGTGGCACGATGCCGGCACCTTTGATGATCCGGTATGGGAGGGCGGGCTGGCTCTTGAAGTGTCGATTTTCCGGCGCCGGGAAAATGTCCGCCGGGAAGAATCGTTACGCCGCTTGAAAATGGCGGAATGGGACGCGGCCCGCCTGGAGGAAACGGTGCGCAAAGACGTATCTGACGCGATCGAACGCCTGGCCAATGCGCGGGAACGACGGGAAGCGTACAAAGCCTTGGTGGAGGTTCAGCGCGACCGCTACAAGGCAGAGGACGAAAACTTCCGCCGTGGAAAATCCAGCACGGACCTGCTCATCCGCTTCGAGGACGACGTCCGGCAGGCGGAACGCTTTTACGTGCGGGCGCGCGCCGACGAGCTGATCGGTTGGGCGCAACTGGCGTACGCGACGGGCACCCTGCTGGAGAGCATCGAACACGTTTACGGGGTGCGTCCATGATTGAATTTTTCCTGAAGCGGCGCGTACTCACGAATCTTTTTACGCTGTTCGTTATTGTCCTCGGCTTGTATCAGTTCATGTCCGTCAAACGCTCGGCTTTTCCCGAAGTCTCGTTTGACATCGTCACCATCACCACGCTCTATCCCGGCGCGTCGCCCGAAGAGGTGGAGCGCCTAGTCACCAACCCGGTTGAAGAGACGCTCAAAGCGGTTGATAACTTGAAAAAAGTCGAATCTTATTCGCTCGAGGGCCGGTCATTGATGGTGATTTGGCTGGAAGAAAACATGCCCGAGCGGAACGTCTCGCGCGCGGTCAACGACATCCAGCAGGCGGTCAATCGCGTTGAAGATCTGCCGGACGAGGCGCGAAAGCCGATCGTGATCGAACTGTCGTCCGACCGTCCGCTGATCACGCTTTCCGTCGCCGGCGGGACCGACGTGGCGCGCGATGAATTCGCCGAAAAACTTAAAGACCAAATTGAGGACATTCCGGGCGTTTCCAAAGTCGAACAGGAAGGCGACCGCGCCAAGGAAATCTGGGTCGAGGCCGATCCGAAAAAATTGCTCGCCTATCAAATCACCGTGGGCGAAATCGCAAGCCGGCTGCGCGAGCAGAACGTGAATATGTCCGCGGGAACAATTGAAACGGGCTCTCAGGAACTGCTGGTGCGCACTTTGGGCGGGTTTGAGACCGCTCAGGACGTGGAAGGGGTGATTTTGCGCGGCAACGACGAGCGGTCGTTCTTGCGGGTCAAAGACGTCGCCGCCGTCCGCGAAACGTTCGCCGACGACAAGGTTTTGGCCAAGGCCGCCGGCAAACCGTCCATCAACCTGCTTGTGCGCAAAAATCGTCACGGCGATACGATCGAGCTCGCCGATATCGTCAAAGAGATCGTCAAAGAGCGCGCGGCCGACGCGAAAAAACAGAATTTGGAACTGGTTATTTCCGACGACAACTCGTTTTTCGTCCGGCGCCGCCTGAACGTCATGAAGTCGAACATGCTCCAGGGCGCGGTTTTGATCGCGGCGGCGCTGTTTGTGTTTCTCGATTGGCGATTGGCGCTGGTGGCGCTCCTTGGCGTGCCCATTTCGTTCGGCGCGGCCATGATGGTCGCCGTGCCGATGGGGTTTACGATCAACCTCCTTTCGCTGCTCGCGTTCATTATCGTGCTCGGCATGCTTGATGACGATTCGGTCGTCGTCGCGGAAAATATCTACCGGCATTTGGAGATGGGCAAGGCACCCTTCAAAGCGGCGGTTGACGGCACGAAGGAGGTTGTCTTGCCGGTCTTGGGGTCGGTGGCGGCGACGTCGGCGGCGTTTTTGCCGTTCGCGCTGGTCGAAGGCATTATGGGCAAGTTTTTATTTATGATACCCGTGATCATCATCATGTGCTTCGTCGCGAGTTTGCTGGAGGCGTTTTTTATTCTGCCCGCGCACGTGCTCGATATCCTTCCGTTCGGCAAACCGGTCGAAGAGAAAAACGAAAGCCATTGGCACAAAGTCATTACGGCCAAGTACAAACAGGCGCTGGGCTGGTGCGCCGACCATCGCAACAACTTTCTTCTAATTGTGTTCGGCGCTTTGGCCGTTACCGCGGTGATCGCCGGCTTGCGGCTAAAGGTGGTGATGTTCCCTGAAGGGTTGATCGACCAATTTTTCGTCCAGATTGAAATGCCGCGCGGGACGTCGCTCACGGAAACCAACAAAGCGATGCAGCAGATCGAAGACATCGTCATGAATCTTCCGAAAGCCGAATTGGACACCGTCACCTCCACCGTCGGCCAGTCCGGCTGGGAGGAATCGGTCCGGCGGGGGACCAACTTGGCGCAGGCGCGCGTGTATCTCCAGCCGCAGGAGGACCGCGAGCGCCAGACCGATGAAATTTTAGGAGAGCTCCGCGCGCAGTTCGCCGGCATTAAAAGCATCGAAAAGCTCGATATCGAGAAACTGCGTCCCGGCCCGCCCGTCGGCAAGGCGGTCCAAGTGAAAATCCGCGGCGATGACACCGCCGTTCTGCAGGGCTTGTCCAAGCAGATCCGGGAGAAACTCGCCGCGCAAAAAGGGGTTTTCGATATTAAGGACAATTTCGAGGGCGGGAAAAGCGAGCTGCGCATCGAGATTAACCGCCGCGAGGCGGCCTATGCGGGAGTCAGCACGTCCGAAGTGGCGCGCCATATTCTGTATTCCATTGAAGGCGGCGAAGCCACCAAGATTCGCCGCTCAAAGGAAGAGGTCGTGGTGAAAGTGAAATTGCTGCCTCAGTATCGAAACGATCCGGACGCACTTAAGAAAATCCAGGTTCTGAACAACCGCGGGCAGCAGATCAACATGGCGCCGCTGGTCGAATTCGAACGCCGCGAAGGCCCGCCGTATATCGAGCACTATGATTTCAAGCGCGCGATCACGGTGACCGCCAATGTGGACAACGTGAACGTCACGTCGTATGAGGCCAATAACAGTCTTCGCGAGGCGTTCGCCCGCGTGCCGCATGATTATCCAGGGTATGAAATCGTTTATGGCGGGGAAGAAGAGGAGACCCAGAAATCGTTTTTATCGCTGCGCCGCGGGTTTTTTGTCGCCATCCTGCTCGATCTGATCATTCTCGCCACGCTGTTTAATTCGTACGCGAAGCCGTTTATTATTTTGCTGACGATTCCGATCGGCATGGTGGGCGTGGTGTGGGCGCTGATCCTGCACGGCCAGCCGGCGTCGTTCATGGCGCTTCTGGGCACGGTCGCGATGACGGGCGTTGTGGTTAATAACGCTATCGTCCTCGTTGATTTTATCGGGACCAAGCGCAAAGAAGGATTGGCGCTGCGCGACGCCGTGATCGAGGCCGGTGCGACGCGCCTGCGGCCCATTTTCGCCAGTTCGGTGACCACTCTGCTGGGGCTTTTCCCCTCGGCTTACGGCATCGGCGGGTACGAACCGTTTGTCGCACCGATGTGCTTGGCGTTGGCCTGGGGGCTCGCATTGGCCATGCCCATGACGCTTTTCGTTATTCCCATGGCCACGCTGGCCATCGATGATTTGCGCACCAAGTTGAGTTTTAAAAATCGATAAAAAAAGGCAATACGCAAAGCCCGCAGCCGAGTAGGAAACCTCCGAGCAGGTTGGAAACAAAGTAGGGGAAGACCAGGAGGGCCACGCCGACCAACAGCGGCAGGCCTTTTTGCTGTTTGCGGCCGTAAACGATGTACCCCGTTCCCACGGCGCCAAAGATTATCGACAATATGATTGTTCCCGCATCCACGATAATCGGATTATGAAATATACCCGCACTCTCGCGCTTCTACTTTTTACGTTTCCGCTCACCGCGGCGGCGCGCGCCAACACGCTGCAGGCTGTGCAGCAGCGCGGCGAACTGCATTGGGGCGCCGACATTCAAGGCGGCGAACCTTACGTTTTCGAGGATCCCAAAAATCCGTCGCACTTAATCGGCTTTGAGGTGGAAATCGCCGACGAGCTCACCAAACGGTTGGGCGTCAAATCCGTTTTCAAACAAAACGCCTGGTCGAATTTGGTGCCCGCTCTCGAACGCGGTGATTTCGACATCGCGATGAATGGCCTCGAAGCCACCTCCGAACGCGCCGATCGTGTGCTGATGTCGGAGCCGTATTTCGTTTACGCGGAAATCCTCGCGGTCCGCAAAGGCTCGCCGTACAAAACCTTGAACGACCTGCGCGGCAAACGCGTGGCGACGCTGAACCAAACCTACGCGCACGATCTGTTGCGCGAACGCGGCTTCGACCCGGTCCTTTACGAAGGCGTGCAAGAACCGTATCTGGATCTGGCCAACGGGAAAGTTGAGGCGGTGCTTTTGGAAAGCATTATTGCCGACCGCTACGGCTGCCCGATCAAGGGCGTGGAGTGCCTGCCCGAAGAAGTGGCCCGCGGCGTGTACGTGATTCTCATGCGCAAAGGCGATCACGAGTTAAAAGCCGCCATCGACGGCGCGTTGTACGCAATGAAAAAAGACGGCACGACGGAAAATATTCTCAAGCGCTGGCATTTGTGGGACAAACGCCAAACCGAAGAGCTGCCGCCGATCGCGCGCGTCAACCGCTCGCGCACGCTCACCTGGGACCAATTCCTGCTGTTCTTGAAAGGCGCGGGCGTCACCCTGCAATTATCGCTGTCGGCCTTCCTTATCGCGGTGCCCTTTGGGTTTGTCCTCGGCATCAGCCGCTTGTACGGCGGAAAAGTGGTGCGTTTCCTTGCCGCAACGTACATCGAAGTTTTTCGCGGCACGCCGGTTTTGCTGCAGCTGTACGTTCTCTATTTCGGCATCGCGCCCTATGTGAAATTGGGACCGATCCAGGCCTGCGTGCTGGGGTTGGGGTTAAACTACGCGGCCTATGAGGCGGAAATTTACCGCGCGTCGATCCGCTCGATCCCGCGCGGTCAATCGGAAGCGGCCATCTCATTGGGGCTCGGGTTTTGGCAGACGCTGCGCTATGTGATCATGCCGCAGTCGTTTCGCGTCGCGCTGCCGCCGATGACCAACGATTTCATCGCTTTGCTTAAAGATTCGTCCTTGGTCGGCGTGCTCGCGGTGGTGGAACTCACCAAACGCATGACCATCACCGCGGTCGATATGCGCGGCTGGCTCGTTCCCGGCGCGTTGTGCGCCGCGCTTTATTTCGCGATGAGCTTTCCGCTGGCGCGTTTGGCCCGACACTTGGAGAAAAAACTTCATCATGATATCCATCCGCGGCTTATATAAGCGCCACGGCGCCCATGTGGTGCTGGATGGCATCTCCGCCGAGGTCAAAGCGGGGGAAACCATCGCCATCACCGGTCCCTCCGGCGTGGGCAAGAGCACGCTCCTGCGCTGTTTAAATTATTTGGAGCCGTTCGACGGCGGTACCATCGACATCGCCGGGTTTACCCTTCAGCCCGGAATGAGCCAGCCGCGCTATTTGCAGAAACTGCGCGAATCGGTGGGCATGGTATTCCAGCAGTTCAATTTGTTTCCGCATTTGACCGCGATCGAAAACATCACGCTCGCTCCGCGCGTGGTGGAAAAAACGCCGCGCGTGATCGCCGAAAAAGAAGCCGTCGAACTGCTGGGCCGCGTCGGCCTGGCCGATCGGGCGAATTCTTATCCGCATCAGCTATCGGGCGGCCAACAGCAGCGCGTGGCCATTGCCCGTTCGTTGGCGCAAAAGCCCAAAGTCCTTTTGTTCGATGAACCCACCAGTGCCTTGGATCCGGCCATGCGCGAAGAAGTGGTCGACGTGATGCGCGGGCTGGCAAAGACGGGAATGACGATGCTGGTCGTCACGCATGAGCCGAAATTCGCCCGGGATATCAGCACGCGGGTGTGGGAAATGCGCGCCGGTAAAATTTTGTAGATTCCGCCCATGCAGACCTACCTTCAACTCCTTCGGGACATATTGGAAAAGGGCGAAAAACGCGAGGACCGCACCGGCACGGGAACCTTAAGCCTGTTCGGCTATCAGATGCGTTTTGATTTGTCCGAGGGCTTCCCGTGCGTGACCACCAAGAAGTTGCATTTGCGCTCGATCATTCACGAATTGCTGTGGTTTTTGAAGGGCGAAACCAATATCAAATACCTGCATGAGAACAAGGTGACCATTTGGGACGAATGGGCGGACGAGAGCGGCGAGCTCGGCCCGGTTTATGGGAAACAATGGCGCAATTGGAACGGCATCGACCAGATTTCCAAGTTGATCGACGGCATTAAGAACAAGCCGCACTCGCGCCGCCACATCGTCAGCGCCTGGAACGTTTCCGAGATCGAAAAAATGAAGCTTCCGCCGTGCCACGCGCTGTTTCAGTTCTATGTGCACACGGACGGACGGCTGTCGTGCCAGCTTTATCAGAGGAGCGCCGACGTGTTCTTGGGCGTGCCGTTCAATATCGCCAGTTACGCCCTGCTCACGATGATGATCGCGCAGGTGACGAATCTCAAGCCCGGCGATTTTGTGCACACCTTCGGCGATGCGCATCTTTATTTAAATCACGTCGATCAGGCCAAGGAGCAATTGTCGCGGACGCCGAAGACGCTGCCGGCGATGAAGCTCAATCCCAACGTTAAATCGATTTTCGATTTCAAATTCGAGGACTTTACACTCGAGAATTACGACCCGCACCCCGCCATTAAAGCGCCCATCGCCGTATGACGGCAGAGGGATCTGTGCTGTCCTTAATTGTGGCCATGACGGACGACCGCATCATCGGCCGCAACAACCAGCTTCCCTGGCATCTGTCGGAAGACCTGAAGCGTTTTAAAAAAATAACGATGGGCCATCCGATCATCATGGGCCGCAAGACCTACGAATCGATCGGAAAGCCATTGCCCGGCCGACAGAATATCGTGATCACCAACAACAAAGCGTTTAAGGCCGAGGGCGTCACGGTGGCGCACGGTTTGTGCGAGGCGCTGGCCGCCTGCGAACAGGACAAGACGGAGCGGTTCGTGATCGGCGGCGCGGGGCTTTTCCAGACGGCGCTGCCCATGGCCGATAAACTTTATCTCACGCTGATTCACCACCCGTTCGCGGGCGACGTTTATTTTCCGGCTTTTGATTTGGAAAAAGATTTCCGCATCGTCGAGAAAACCACGCACACGAACGACTCGCCCGCTTTTGCCTATGACTTCATTTCAGCTGAAAAAATCGCCCGATAATATTTCTTACCTTGTTTGCGAGCCGCTGGAAAAAGCGGGTTTCGCCAACGCCTTCAGCACGCGCGAAAGCGGCGACTTGCGGCCGGTCGACGACAATCGCCGCCGTTTTGCGGCGACCATAAAACAGCCGCGGCCCATCGTGACCTGCCACCAAACGCATTCCACGCGCGCCCACTTTATTTCCAAAGAGAGCAACCCGTCTGCA
>CAZCJA010000025.1:0-30566 GCA_964499015.1 uncultured Elusimicrobia bacterium | reverse complement strand
CAAAAGCGCGTCGGTTCCCGAAGCGCAGGAGATCGCAAACCGCGAACAGGTGTATTCGGCGACCTTGGCTTCCAATTGAGCCACTTCGGGGCCGAGAATTCCTTTTTGGCTTTTGAGAACGGCGAGAACGGCCTGGTCGATTTCGTCGGCAACGGATTGGTACTGGGCCTGCAGGTCCAGCAGCGGGACTTTCATCATCACGTTCATGAAACGAGGCTCTTTTTTTTCGGCGCGGCGGCTTTCTTCAGCGGATGGCACTCGGATTTGTCAATTTTGTATTCGGAGCCGCAGTCTTTGCAGCGCGCGGTCTTTCCCGCCGGCAGCTTCACGCCGCACCAGCACATCCAGCCGTTCTGTTTGGCCGGCGAACCGTACACAAGAGCATACGGCTTCACATCGCGGGTCACCACAGCGCCCGCACCGATGAACGAATAGTCGCCGAGCGTAACGCCGCAGACGATCGTCGCGTTGGCGCCGACGGTGACGCCGGTGCCCACTTTAGTGACGCGGTATTCTTTTTTGCGTTCCACTTGGGACCGCGGATTAAAAACGTTGGTGAAGACCGCCGACGGGCCGAGGAACGCGTGGTCGCCGATCTCAACGCGCTCGTACACCGACACGTTGTTCTGGATTTTCACTTCGTTGCCGATCTTGACGTTCTTGCCGATAAACACATTCTGGCCCACGCTGCATTTCTTGCCGATCTGCGCGCCGTCCATCACGTGGCAGAAATGCCAAATCTTGGTGTCGTCGCCGATTTTCGCCGACGGATGCACGATTGAGCTGGGGTGAACGGAAAACGGCATGTTGTCCTCCTGCGTCTGGGATCCGAGGCGGATCGTTTGCCCGCTCTCGAGAGATTGTTGGCTGTGGTTCAAAAGCCGCAGGGTTTCAACGCCTTCCACGCCATTGGTCAGCGGTTGCTCACGGGTTTGCACCGCGTCCAAGAACGCCTCGCATTCGTTGCGCAGGGGCTCCGACCATTCAATGCGCGGGAATTCCGCCTCGTTCTTCTGCGGGCTGGGAATGCCGTCGAGCCAAATCACTTTGTGCCGGTAGAGCGCGAGCTTGCGCGTGGGCTCCAGCGTGTCGTCAAAAACCATCATCCCATTCGAGCCGACGATGACGACCTTCTGTTCTTTGGTCGGATGCAGCCAGGAAACAAAAATATGAGCGCGGCGCCCCCCTTCAAATTTGTAAGCGCAGAGCGTGACGTCGGCGATCTTCTTATGCAGATAGCTGCTGCCGGTGCAGGAAATTTCCGTCGGATACTCCTTCAAGATCGAGAGGATCAGCGAAATGTCGTGCGGCGCGAAACTCCACAAAATATTTTCTTCGTTGCGGAATTTGCCCAGGTTTAGCCGGTTGGAATAAATGTAATCGACTTGGCCGATCTCGCCTTTATCGATCAGTTCTTTGATTTTCACGATGCTCGGGTGATAGTGCAGCACGTGGCCGACAAACAGGATTTTCTTCTTGGCGGCAGCCAGCTTGACCAGTTCTTCCCCTTCCGCGACCGCCAGCGACAGCGGCTTTTCCACGAAGACGTCTTTGCCGTTTTCCAACGCGGCCTTGGCGATATCGAAATGGGTCACTGCCGGCGTCGACACCACCACGGCGTCAATCGATTTATCGTTCCAAATGTCGGTTAAAAAGCCGGTGATGCGGGCGTTGGGGTAGGAATCTTTCAATGTGTTGCGGCGCTCAGGGTCCATATCGCAGACAACGGCCAAGGCCCCGAGTTCGTTAAAAACCCGGACCAAGTTTTTGCCCCAATAACCGGCACCGATAACGGCAATTCGAGGGCTATTTTTAGTCATTTGACTCATGAATTAGGGACGATATCAAAATTTTTGCCCCGTCGACGCAGGCCAAAATGCCAGGCCAGAAACATCCCCAAAAGGGCCCCATACACTTTGGCCGCAAAGACCCCCCATAAGCCAAACTTCGGAACGAGAATAAGAAGGACAAAAATATAAGTGACTGGATATATAAGAGCGTGAGCGGACTGATAACGCTTGTTTTTGCAGGCAATGAGCCCAAAACGTACGAATGTATGCGGCGTTCCCATAAAAACGAGGGCAACCAACCCAATGGCCAACGGAATTGCGCCCCAATAGTCGCTGCGCCACATAATCAATCCCAAGGGGATGACCAGCAAGATAACCCCAATTTGATACCAAACGGTCTGTGCAGATTTTTTGAAGTCCAAACGCATCTCGCTCTCAATTTCAACGTTTGATTTAAGGCGAGAATATTTCCCAAAAGCATGGGCAAAGTTATTGCTAATAAATGATTTTATGTGGTCGTTAACCCGGTCTGCCAAAAAGAACAGAGTGAGAGACAAGGGGGGCAGATAGGCGGCTAGAATGAAGATTTCCATGCTCAGCAAAAACTCCGGCCAACGAATCACGCTGGTCTGAAAGCCATACCGCAAAAGGCCGGTCTTGCTCTGTTTTTCCGGGCTATTAACACCCAGAACCGGCAGGAGTAATAAGAGGCTCAATATTCCCAAACCGGCGAGGTAGAGTGGCGCAATGTTCTCTTTTTTTCCGGAAAGGAAAAGAACCCCGAGAATAAGGACCGGAAAGGCCGCTGAAAGTGTCCGTGTTAAAGCGGCCCATAAAGAGTCGCGTGACGCGAGAAAAACGCCGATGGCGAATGACGGTACAATGATCGCCGGGGCATACCACAGTAAATTTGTCGTGCCCATATCCGACAGACCGGGCAAAATCGTTATAGATGATGAAGCCGCGATTAATGTGCAGCCGAAAGCGATAAGGCTGTAAAAAGCAATCCGCAATCCCAACCCCAGGAACGCCGTCTTTAAATCCCCCGCGCCGGCCGCCAATCCAGAGGCCTCGTTCATTCCCGGCAACGCAAAAAAACCAATAATCGCCGCATAACGAATGATGAGCTGTATCGAATTAAAATCGCTGGTCGATACCCAATGTCCCCAAGCAAAATTGGTTAGAACCGAAAACCCGATCGCCAAAATATTGGACAAATAAAGGACGAACAGAGGGTCCCCGGGGCGCGGAATGCCTGTAAAAATATTTTTAAGATTCATGGAAGGAGTTGGGTAAGAACTTGGACGCGATGTTTCAAACAATGATTCTGCAAAACAAATTCACGGGTGCGGCGCGTCAACTCGTTCATGCGGCGGTCATCTTTCAGCGTGTCGAGCGCTTCCCCTAAATCGGAGAAGTCGCGCTGCACAGCGATGTAATGTTCACCGGCTTTCAAAATATCGTTGAAGCGCCCGGGAAAGGTGATGATCGCCGTGCCGCAGCCGATCGCGTCGAAATGCCGGGATGAAATGGCGCGGGCATTCAGAAACTTTTCTTTCTCGACCAACGGCTTCATGACGTTGGCGGCCAGTTCCGCGTAATCGGCCTGTGGGTGTTTTTCTTCGTAGCTCAACACACTTAAACGCATTTTATCATCGATGGACAAATGCTCTGCGCCCGTCTCCGTGGCGATGGTGGCGCGGCAGGTGTTCAAAAAGGCCGCCCATTCGGCGCGGACCAAGCGCTTGCCTTTGCCGCGCCCCGCGGCGATATCCAGCCGTAGGTTTTTATCCTTAACCGCGTTAAAGAGGACTTCCCGGTCGTTCTGCCCCAAATAGTACGGGTATTTTTCACCGCGATAACCGATATCGATCGTTCTCTGCATCATCGGCGTCTGCAGCGTAAACGCCTTGTCATTCAAGGCGTGCGCGACCGGAATAATTTTCCCCGAGAAAACCGGACCGTACAATTGTTTTGCCACGTCCTCCGGCAGTTGCGACAAAAGGAATTGCGCGTTCATCTCATTGGCCAACGCCACTTTCGCCGCCAAGTCCCGGTATTCGTTCCCCAGAAAGAAAAAGACCGGCCCTTTAATCGACGCGAGTAGTTTCGCCACCGAGCGGCCGAACCCCAGGTCGTTCGAGACGGAGTGCATAATGAAAATGCCGTCGTACTGTGAAGAGAGTTGTAAGCGCAGAAGCGGCCGGCCCAACTTAAGAAAAAGCGGATCGGTGACCACGTCCACCTGGGCGCCGGAATGCGCGCGGAACGAATCCACCCAATCATCGGAATAGGAAACCGGGTCGAGCCGCCGCCCGCGGTCAAAAATAAGGAGCTTTTTCATTATCTGGAGCGAGCTTTCTTTAAATCGTCCGGCTCGTCGATGTCGATGTTGCGCTTGGGGTCCAGCAACACGGCGCCGAATTTCTTTCCGTAGAGGCTGCGTTGACGCAGAAGAGAGCGCGTGCGGTTGATGTAGAACGCGCCGGACGGATAAAACGCGGGCCGCAGGTTCTGCGATACGTTGTATTTTCCGTCGAGAGAATTGCCCAAGACCGTTTTAAACGCGCCGCTTTTGTCCTGCCATAGCATCCATTCCGGATGTTCCCCCGCCTTGCGCACCGTGACCACCGAATCCCACCGTTTATTTTTAATCAGCAGGGCGATACCCGCGTCCAAGTCGGCGACACGGGTAAAGGGCGTGGCCGGCGTGAGCGTGACCACGATGTCCGGCGTGTACTCTTCTGTTTTCTTCAGGAAATGGACCGCGTGAAGCGTCACCAATTCCGATGGAACGTCTTCGGAGATGGGTTTTGGCCGGCGGAACGGCACCTGGGCGCCATATTTCTCTCCGGCCATCATAATGCCGTCATGATCCGTGGAAAGAACAATGCGATTGATGAAACGCGAATTCTTGGCCAGCAAAATCGGATAGGCCACCAATGGTTTGCCGCGCAGAAGGGCCAGGTTTTTCAACGGAATGCGTTTGGAACCGCCCCGGGCGTGAATGACTGCAAGAATTTTCATGATTAACGGCGGCCCGAGCTGTAGGAGGCGTTTTTTGACGCGCGTTCCCAATAGTCCAGCAACGCGTCTTTGTTATCGAGAATCTTGGCGAAAGCGGCGACGATATCGTCCATGTCTTTGGTGGTGTTGGGCCAGCCGATCTGGAAAAAGCCCAAATACTGGCGATACTGCAGTTCCACCGCGTTGGGGATGCCGTAACGGCCGTTTCCACCGCGCAAGCGCGTGAACAGCATGTTCTCCGACAACAGACGCGGGAAACCTGTCGAGACTGGTATACCTTCGGCGCGCAGGGCGGCCGCCACCAAATTACGCGGCAAACCGGTCTTCTCATAATCCCAGCGCAGCCCAAGGCAATACGGTGAAAAATCGGCTGGGTTGGTCAGTTCTTGCGGGATGATGGCCTCGCCAAAACGTTCTTGAAGCTTTTTGCGCAGATACAACCCATTGGCGCGGCGGATTTTGTTCAGCGCGCGCAATTTCTTGGCTTGGGCCCAACCGAGCGCCGCAATCGGCTCCTGCATGCGGAAGTTGTAGCCGATCACCTTCTTCAAATCGTCGCCGTCGTCTTCCACCGGAATGGATTCGCCGTGGTTGCGGATCAGGCGGCATTTCTCGGCAATCTTCGGATCGTTGGTCACGATCATGCCGCCTTCGCCGGTCATCACATTCTTTGTTTCCTGGAAGGAGAACACGCCGGCCGCGCCGATTGTGCCCAGCGTTTGGCCGTTGTACTTCGAGCCGGGCGCCTGGGCCGCGTCTTCAATCAAAATGAGGTTGTGCTTATGGGCAATCTTCTTAATCGCTTCCAGATCGCCCGCGTTGCCCAAAATGTGCACCGGCATGATCGCGCGCGTCTTGGGCGTTATTTTGGTTTCGATCGAACGAGGATCGAGGCAGTAAGTGTTCAAGTCCACGTCGGCGAAAATGGGCTCGGCCTGCGCGGCGACGATGCTGGTTGCGGTGGCGGTAAACGTGAACGGAGAGGTGATCACTTCGTCGCCCGGTTCGATTCCGGCCGCGAGCAACGCCGCGGTGAGCCCGGAAGTGGCGGAGTTAACGGCAATCGCGTAGTCAACGTTATGGAGCTTGGCCCACTCCGCCTCGAAGCGCCGCACGTAGAGCCCGCCCAGAAACGACCAAAAATCTTTGAGCTTAAGCGCCTGCGCGCTGGTCATGCGCAGTTCGTCGCGCACGTTCGCGGTCGGCGAACCGATAAACCGTGAAAATTGGGAGTTCTTCAGGCAATCGAGCAAAACCTTCTTCTCTTCGCCGGTAATGTACGGACGGCTGGAGAAAACTTTGGTGCGCAAGGGTTTGCCATCGAGCAGCGCCGGCTTGGATGATTTCATGAACGCGCGTTCCTTGTTATTTTTTCCATTAGTTCCTGGGTCTTGAGGGCGTCGCGGCCGGACGAAACCAATTTCCCCCCGTTAATATGTTTCACCACGTCCTCAAACAGGGGCAAAAAGCGTTCGCGGCGCGGCAACGGCACTTTTTTCGGCAAGCTTAGTTCGCGATAACCGCCGTAGCGCTTCGAACGCTGAAACCGCGACAGCCGCAATGTTGAAAAATTATCAGTCATCAACGCGCGGCCCGCCGTACCGATAACGTCCAACTCGAAAACAAGATCATGGCGGCGCCCGCTCCAATTCACAATTCCTTTCATGGTCCCGGATTTTAAAATGGCCGAGTACGCTTCCTCTTCTCCGACCGCCCGATGCGCCGACACCACGTCCCAATCGCCGAACAAATAGCGCATGGTATCCACCATGTGCGAACCCACCGCACCAAACGGGCCTGAATAGTTACCAATGACGGAATGAATGCGGCCCAACGTTTTGCGCTTTAACAGGGCCTTCATCTGTTCCACCGGGGATTCAAAACGTTTGTAGTAGTTCACGGCCAGCGCTGTTTTGGTTCCGCAGCGCGTAACGGCCGCTTTACCGTCGGCAACCCGCTCGCTCAGCGGTTTTTCGCAAATGATGGCTTTCACTTTTCCCGCCGCCTCGCGGATTTGGCGGGCGTGGAGCGCGGGCGGTGTGCACAGGCTGAGCAAATCGATTTTTTCGCGGGCGAGCATTTGGCTAAGCGAACCATACACATGAACCGAATGGCGGCGTTTTAATGCTTTCTGTTGGCGTTTCTTATCCGGATCACACACAGCAACGAGATTAACTCGTTTGCCCAAGCGTTCGTACGCGGTGAAGTGCGTCCACACCCCTTTGCGTTTGGAATCTTCATCAAACAACAGGCCAACCTGGCCGAGGCCGACGATGGCGGCGTTCAGACGCTTGGTCATTGCGAAACGGCGCTCATGTAGAGTTTCTTGATATCGGAAATCCGTTCCATCGCGTCGCCGACGCGTTTGATGTCGTCCCCGCTCAATCGCACGGACGACGGCAAATTCAGACCGCGGCGTGAGATGCGTTCCGAGACCGGGAACGAACGCTTGCCGCCAAACGAGCGGTACGGCGGCATTTCGTGCAGCGGGTAAAACGTCGGACGCGTTTCGATGCCGCTCTGGAGCATCTTCGAGCGGAACTCGTCGCGCGGCAGGCCAAACTCATCGTTCAGCAAAATCGTGTACATCCAATAGACGCTTTTCGCCCAGGGAGCGACGGCCTGGCGTTCCACGCCCTTCAGCGGCTCGAATATCGCGTCGTAGGCGCGCGCCATGGCGGTTTTCTTCTCGATGAAGCCGTCCAACTGCTCCATCTGCGCCACGCCGACGGCGGCCTGCAAATTGGTCAGGCGATAATTGAAACCCACTTTCGGGTGCCAATACGGCTTCTGCGGATCCATGCCGTGGTCCCGCAATTGCTTGGCTTCCTCGTGCGCGGCGGCGTCTTTAAACAAAATCATTCCGCCTTCGCCCGTGGTGATCAATTTATTGCCGAAGAAACTGAAGCAGGCGGCGTCACCGAAGGTGCCGATCAATTGGTTGTTGTAACGCGCGCCCAAGGCTTCGGCGGCGTCTTCGATCACCAGCAGTTTGTGTTTCTTCGCGAACGCCATGATCGGCTTCATGTCGCATGGATGGCCGTACAGATGCACCGGCATGATGGCCTTGGTGCGCGGCGTGAGCGCTTCTTCAAGTTTGGACGCGTCGATCGTCCAGGTGTGCGGGTCGACGTCGACCAGAACCGGCGTCGCGCCGGCGTACAGCACCGCGTTGGCGGAAGCGGCAAACGTTAAATCGGGAACGATCACTTCGTCGCCGGCTTTGATGCCGAGCGTCACCAAAGCCAAATGCAGGGCCACGGTGCCGTTGGAAACCGCCAAGGCGTTCTTCACGGAGTGGTACTTGGCGAATTCCTCTTCAAACTGGGTGACAAATTTCCCTTTGGAGGAGATCCAGCCGGTCTTCAGGCATTCCATCACATAGGAGATTTCGTTGCCGCCCAACTGCGGTTCCATGACGGGAATCTGATGAAGATGGTGGATGGAGGCGTAATCAACCGGGCGTCCGAGCGGATCCAACAGCGGAATAAAGCGGATTTTATCGGTGAGAGCGGCCAACACTTTTTCGTGCGGCGTATCGACGGGCAGCGCGGTGAAGCGTCTCTGTAAAATTTTCCCAATGGGCGATTCAAGCGTTGTCCCGGCGAGAAGCGCGCGGCGGACGTCGCCGTCCGTGAGCACGCCGGTCATCTTCCCCTTTTCATCGATGCCGAGAATGATGCCTTGGGCGCTTTTATCCAGCGCGAGAAGCGCGTCGCGCACACTGGCGGTCTCTTTCACCAAAAAATCGGCAATTGAAATTTTCACGCGGGCACCTGCGCCGCATTCTGCAACAGCGCGATCTGCTTTTTGCCGTCTTCCAGGGACTGGTTGTTCACTTCAATGATGTGCGGGAGTTTGGCGAAGCGCGGCATGTACGGCAAGAACCAATAATTGGCGTCGAGCGGCTTGTTGTTATCGATGGTCCCGTCGTTATCGCTGTGATGAACCGCTTTGGTCCACTTCTCGTTTTTCTTGATGAAATCGTCTTTGGAGAAGCCCATGGTGTGCGCGGAAACTTTCAAATGCGCGGTGTCGAGCAGAAGACCGAAGCGTGGGTGATTGATCTCGGCCATCAATTTGTCCGTTTCGTCCGTGGAGGAACACAAAAACGGCGAGGAGCCGTCCGCTAGAAGGTTTTGCTTGATGGTGACGTTGTTTTCGATGTAGAGGTCGACGCCGAGCCTGTCGCATTCCTTAAGCAGCGAGCGGATCGCCTGTATAAACTTGGCCCAATACTTCTCGCGCGGCACGGTTTTCCCTAAATTCATTTTGCGGCCAAGCTGCTCCACGTCCGGATCGATACAGAAGCCCGCATGGACTGTATAGAACGGAATTTTGCTGCCCGCGGCGAGAGCAAGGGCCTGCTTGGCGTGCTCAAATGATTGGGTCCAGACGTTTTCTTGCAGGCTGGCGAGATTCAACACGAACGGCACCTTGGGCGGCGGAAAGTAATTGTGAATGAACTTGCGGCATTTGGCGGCCGCAAATTTTTCAGGCAGGTTCTCTTCAAAACGAAAGCCCGATGAGAATTCCACGATAATGTTGTTCTCGATCGCAATTTTATCGATCTCGGCAAGGGTTTGCCGCGGAAACAAGCAGGAGCTAAGCGCGACCGTGGTCATATGATCACCTTCGCCGGAACGCCGACCACGGTTTTCCCCTTCGGCACGTCTCTGATGGCCACCGCGCCCGCGCCCACCGTCGCCCATTTGCCGACTTTAATGCCGTCGATCAGCTTGGAACCGAGGCCAATAAATGCGCCTTCGCCGATTTTTACGCGGCCGGCGATCATGCAGCCGGGCGCAACGTGCGCGAACGAGCCCACGTTTGTTTCATGATCAACGATGCTGCCTGAATTAATAATAGAACCTTCCCCCAAAATAGCTTCAGCGCCAACGATGGCGCCCGTGCAGACCACGGCGCCTTTGCCAACGCGCGCGCTTGGTTCGACGCGCGTCTTCGGATGAATCAGCGCCGGAAACGAAAACCCGATTTTTCTTGCCTGTTTCAAAACAGCGCGCCGCTGTTTGTTGTCGCCGATGGCCAGCGCCGCGTTCTCCGTGCCGTCTTTGTACATTTTTCGCAGATCTTTTAGCGTGCCCACCACCGGAACGCCGGAAATCCGTTCTTTGTAATCGGCGCGCGTGCGGTCGAGGCAGCCGGCGATTTTAAATTTTCCCATTTGTTTGATGATACCCACCACCACGCGCGCATGGCCCCCGGTGCCGATGACCACGATCGTGCTCTTCATCGCGCCGCGACCGCATCGACAAAATGGCTGGGCGACAATATTTCGTCAGCGGCAATATCCT
This sequence comes from uncultured Elusimicrobia bacterium, assembly GCA_964499015.1. Lineage (GTDB taxonomy): Bacteria > Elusimicrobiota > Elusimicrobia > F11 > F11 > CAZCJA01. The sequence continues at coordinate 20,434 of CAZCJA010000025.1, read as the reverse complement.
GAGCGGCTTTCTTTCCGATGAGATGGCTGAGTTCCCGCGGCGGGATGCCCGTCGCCGGGCGTTTAAAGGCCAGCATGTCCGCGGTGATCTTTTCGCCTTTGCGGATGGCGCGCTTGGCGACAATGCTGCGCTTCATGCCGACCGCGTTCTTTTTTTCCGTGGCCGACAGAAATTTCTCGGCGCTGCCCATGGCTTTTTCAAGCTCGCGGATCTTGGCGATCAATTCTTTCAGTTCGGCCGGTTCAACCGAGCAGGCGTGATCGGGCCCGTCCATCTTCTTATCAAGCGTGAAATGTTTCTCAATCATGCGCGCGCCCAGCGCCACCGCGCCCAGGATCGTGGTGTCGCCGGTGGTGTGGTCGGAGTACCCAATCGGAAAGGTAAATTCTTTTTGGAACGTGGTGATGACGTTTAAATTGGCGTCTTCAACCTTGGCCGGATAATCGGTGGTGCACTGCAAAAGGATGGCCGGCGTCTTGCCAAGCGCGCGCACCGCCGCCTTTACGTCGCCCATGGCGGCCATGCCGGTGGAAAGAATCAATGGCTTCCCTTTCTTGGCCGCGTATTCGATGAACGGCGTTTCCGTCAATTGGCCGGAAGCGATCTTAAACGCCTCCACGCCGATGGAACTCAGCATATCGACGTCGTTAAAATTGTACGGCGTGGACAAAAACTGAATCCCCTCTTTTTTGCAATGGTCCATCAGTTCTTTGAACGCTTCTTTGGGCAGTTCGAGTTTTTCCAGCATCGCGTGTTGGGATTCTTTCTTGTCGGTGGATAAAAGCTGGTAGGCGGCCTTGGGCGCGTCCGCGGTGACGATCTCGCTTGCCTTAAAAGTTTGAAACTTCACACAGTCGGCGCCGGCTTTGGCCGCCTCTTCAATCAGCTTCTTGGCGAGCTTAATGTCGCCGTTGTGGTTTACGCCCGCTTCTGCGATCACGTACACCGGGGATTTTGCGGAAATCTCTTTCTTGCCGATCCGGACCGAAATCACGCGCTCACCGCCATCGGCGCGCGTTCGCTTGCGTTCCATTTAAACGCCGGGAACACCGCGTTCAGCAGAGATTTCGGATTGTAGACGGTAACGTTCACGCCTTTTTTATCCAAGTGCGGCTTGATGAACTTAAAGTAATCGATGGTCCAGCGAATGCCCGGATAAATATCGGCGGCTTCAATGTTGCGCTCTTTAAACTCGGGGCGGGTTTTATCGTATGGCAGCCAGAAGTAGCGCTGGTCGTAGAGGTCGACGCCGGTGAGAACGATGTTCTTGTAGCCCATGACCACGCCGAAGTTGACCAATTCCGCCAGCGTGCACGGCCCGTGGACCAAACCGTCGGAGATTTGCTCGGTCGGGTTTTTCTGTTCGCCGCGCGCCACCGACTTGTACGGAAAAACCTTGGCGTTCTCCGGCAGGAAGCCAAGCCCGGCGAAATACTGCGAGGCAACCGCGCGCCATTCTTTCTGCAGAATGAACACGGTGTTCTTGTAGAAATCTTTCTTAAAAAGATTGGAGTACTTCTTCAGCTTGCGAATGTAGGTAAACGGATTGCGGTACTCATGGGCGTAACTGGTGATTTCGCGAATCAGAAAGTAATCGCAGCGGATAAAGTTTTGATTGTTGAACCAATTGAAGCCAATGGTGTCGTGCGCGCCGATCCGCTCCCACTCGCTTTTGGAAATGTCGTTCAACGAATAGCCGCAGCCAAAAATAAACAGCGTGTCCGATTTCCTCGTCGCGCGAAGCTTATCTTCCGTGAGCCAGTTGTAGCGCGTTTGGTTCTTTTTGAAGACGCGGCCCGCTTTGACGCGCAGCGCCAGCACTTCGGGATACTCGCGCCATTCTTTGAGGCGCGTCGAAAGGTATTTCTTCCAGCGATGGAGTTCGAATATTTTCATTCGTATTTGGCGATGGGCTTGAATTCGGACTTGAGCAAACCAAACCAAGTGAAATCCAAGAACTGGCCGTCAAAATTAAAACGCTGGCGCTGAGTGCCCTCGACCGGCCAACCCAGCTTTGACATGCATTTGGAAAATGCGGGATTGAACGTGTTGGCTTCCAAGCGGCGCATTTTTTTCTCGTTGAACAAATATTTGGTGAGCAGATAAATCGCTTCCGAGCCGTACCCTTTGCCCCACGTCGACTTGTCGCCGACCATGATGCGCAGTTCCGCCACGCCCGACGCCGCATTGACCGTCGTCGATTGAATGTTGCCAATGTGCTTATCGCCGCCGTTCAGATAAATGCCGAGCAGCAAATCGTCTTGGGAGAGGCCGGAGATAAATTTAACGGCATCCTCGCGGCTGGATCGGCGGCCGCGGCGCTGAGAGTACTGGTTCACCTCGTCATCGTTCAGCCAGCCGAGATAGGCGTCGTGAATGTCGTTAACGGTGAAGGGTCTCAGATAAATGTTTTTACCGCGGATCGCGGGCGCGGCGGAAGTTTTAACCATTGAGAACGGCCTGGCGCTGCGGGGTAGCAATCGGTGCAACGGGTTTATTGAAAAGCTGAGCGATCTGGCGCGCCGCTTCCAGAAGCTGGTAGTCGGAATATTTGCGGCCGATCAGCTGCAGGCCAATCGGGCGGCCGGAAGCGCCGGTAAACAGGGGCAGGCTGATGACCGGCAGCCCTAAATACGTCCAAATTTTGCAGGAGTCCGGGCGGTCGGGCGCGTTTAAGCCGACCGGAACTTCCCCGCCCGCGGAAAGCGTGGCAACCACGTCCACCGGGAAGGAATCGAAATATTTCTGCGTGATTTCGGCCTGTCGCTTGATGTCGCGGGCGTAATCGGCGGGTTGGATTTTTTCTCCATCGTCCAGCATGCGCAGCAGAACCTTACTGATGGAGTCGCGCGTGTTGCGTTGTTCGGCGCGGAAGTAATACGACAGCGCGCGGCAGTATATCCGCTCATGCGCCTCAAAGATCTCGGCGAACTCCGGCAGTTCGAAAGCGGACGTTTCAAATTTACCGGTGTCGGCGATTTTCTTCATGGCGGCGTCAAACTGCTCAATCGCTTCCGGCGCCGCGTGTTTCCAATTCGGACCCGTGAAGATTCCCACCTTCACGGTGGATTTAAGAGCGGTCTTGTGCACATATTTATCGACAAAGGGATAATTCATACCGCGTACGCGCAAGGACTCAAAGAGTAGTTCGATGTCGTCCACCGAGCGGCCGAACCAGCCGACGGTGTCCAGCGTGTCGGTGGTTTTCAAAACGCCGGTGCGAGGGACCAGGCCGAACGTGGGCTTGTAGCCGAACACGCCGCAATAACTGGCCGGACGAATAACGGAGCCGCCCGTTTGTGTGCCGAGCGCCGCCGGAACCATCGCACAGGCCACGGCAGCGGCGGAACCGGCCGATGAAGTGCCCGGGCCGCATTCCAAATTGTGCGGGTTGCGCGTCTTGGTGGGCTCATGAACCGCGAATTCGGAGGTCGTGGTTTTGCCGACCATCACCGCATCGTCTTCGCGCAGATTAAAAACGGGGCGGGCGTCGTTGCCGGGCGTGAAACCTTTCCAAATCCCGCTGCCCATTTCCGTCGGAAAATCCGCGCTGTTGAAAACATCTTTAACGCCCACAGGCACGCCGGCCAATCGCCCAACTTCTTTCCCCGCTTTAATCCGTTCATCGATGGCGGCGGCTTGCTCATTGGCCCACTTGTCATTTAAGAACACCCAGGCTTGCACGGCAGGCTCGAGCTGGGTGATGCGTTCCAGGAATGACGCCACAACTGCGCGTGACGTCAGTTCGCGGCTTTTAATTTTCTGAACGAGTTCGGTGAGCGTCAGCTGGTACGGCAGGGTCATGATTTTTCGCCGAAGGCGGGCTTGTCCTTGAGAGTGGCCAGGCGCTTCTTCTTCATGATTTCGTTGAATTCGTCTTCGGTGTAGCCGGTGATTTTTAAATAGTATTCGAGCGCGCCCGGCCTTTCAGTGTCGTATTTTTTGGCAAGTTCGAAGCCTTCTTCGCGCGTGATCAGGCCGGCGCGCACATCTTGAGAGGCCATGTCGGTGCCGCGGCCAAAACCGCGCTTTAGAAACTTGGTGTAGTCGTGCACGCCCGGCATGATGCACTCCACGCTCTTGTAGCGCTTGTAGGTTCCTTCCACGTGGTCCTCTTCCCAGCCGTAATGCTTAACAAGAAATTCGGTTTGGCGCTCGTGGTCCCAGAACATGTAGTCGCCGAGGAAGATCGCGTTAATTTCGGCGTTCTTCACATCGTCCATGCTCGGCATGCGGTACATGATCAGATCTTTTTCAGTAAGCCCTTCAAGGCCGACCATTTTCTCCGCCGGAACTTTGGCCGAATTCTTCAGCCAGTGTTCCGGATCGGATTTAAAAATATTGTCGCGGCCCTTCTTTTCTTTCACGAACTCCGTGCTGTTCGATTCATATGTGTCGTCGTTCAAATAGGTGGCGCGACCGGAGAACTCCGCCGGCGATTCACCGTAAATGAGAAGCTTGATGCCGAACTTAATGGCGATGCTGAGAGGAAACGACGAAACGCCGGTGTGGCAGTGCCAGCAGGCGTCGCCGATGGATTCCAACGAGGCGCGCGCCATTTTGTTAACGGCGTCGCGGCTGGGCGTGAACATGATGTGGTCGACGTTGAAGGTTTCAATGCACTTGGTGAGGTTGCGCTTACCGGCTTCGCTGAACCAGTTGTGACTGGCGGTGACGGCAAGCGGATGAAGCTTGTAGACGTTTTTAATGACATGAAGTTGAAAAAAGCTATCTTTACCCCCGCTGATCGGGACCATGCAGTCATAATTCCCGCCCGAGGTTGCCTTATAATGGTCGAGAATTTTCTCGAGCATGGCGCGGCGGCGGTTCCAGTCGATATGCATTTTTTGTTCGGAGGAGCGGCAGGCAAGGCAAATGCCGAGGCTGTCAAAGTGCATCCCTTCGTTGGTCTCGGGCATGCAGCAGCGGGAGCAATATTTAAGACTGGGAAACAGCGGCCGACCAAATTCCGGCATTAACGCGACTCCTTAATGAATATCAGCGGTTTTCGACTGATTTTAGCGAGCCCGGATTATAGGAAAAATGACACCAATATGAGCACTGCGATCGTCCTTAAGCATCTTTTCATTTTCACCGCGTTAATCACGGTCATTTTTGCATTCTGGAAGGCGAAAATGCGCGGTCAACCGACCTTTCTCTTCGGAATCGGGCTTATATTCATTCTTTCGGTGATTCTGGAGCTCTTTTTTATTTTTGGCTCCCAATATTTACCCAACGGTTTTGTGCGCTTTTCCCCCTCCGCCTCTCAACGTATTCGTGCCCGCGGCATCTGGCTTAAAGACTGGCGGGTGGAAAAACCGGACTACGTTCTATTCCGCCCCAACTCCATCGGCTTCTGGAGCGTTCACGACGGGCCCGACGCCGACTTCGTGAGCGTCTTCCCCACCGATGAAAACGGCTTAAAAAACCCGCGCGGCAAATACACCGCCGCCGACTCGTTCGACATCGTCACCGTCGGCGATTCGTTCACCGAAAGCACCGGAGTATCCATCGAGAATAGTTGGGCGCAGCTGCTGGCGCAGAAAACAGGGCAAAGCGTTTACAACTTGGGCGGCGGCGGTTACGGACCGTCCGAGCAAACAGCACTCCTGCGCGATTTCGCTTTTCCCAAAAAGCCGAAAATCATTCTCTGGGGTTTTCTCGAGGGCAACGACCTCGAGGACGCGGTGGTGTGGGAGCAAAGCAAAGCGGCGAAGGCCGGCACAAATCCGGTTTCCGAATGGATCGACGGTATTCTGGTGCTCGATTTTCCGTTCGCCGTCATCCGCAAAATTCAATACGCGAAGGCCACGCAAGCCGTGGAGGCCGAAGGTTATTCTCATTTCCCGACAGAACATGGCGAGCAGTTCGTCCCGTTTAACTACTACAAGATGAACGAACGTGAATTAACGGCGTATCGCGGCTACGAAATATTTAAACGGGATTTTTTACTGGCCAAGAAAATGGCTCAGGAAAATGGCGCGCGCCTAATCCTGGTTTACTTCCCCAATAAAGCGCACAGCTATTTTAAGAAGGTTTCCGATGAGAAGAAGAGGGCCTTGGGCGTGTACGCGGAAAACATTGAAGCCAAACGCAGCGTGATCACGAAGTTCTGCGCGGAGAACGGCGTATCAATGATCGATTTAACGGGGCCGTTTCAGAATTTGCCGGACCCGCAAAACCATTATTTCCATCACGACGGGCACATGAACGCACGGGGCAACGAAAAGGTGGCGGAGGTTATTGCGGCTTATTTGAGCGAAGCCGGTCGATAAGGCCAAAGAAGATATCGCGCTTCATCCAGAACGCGGCGATAATGGCCATCATCGGCAAAATATAAAAGAAAGACCTTACTGGAACCGCATAGCGATATTCCCACTGATTCAGTGAAGCCGCCATATTCGGCACAAAAACCGCGCCAAAAATAAAAGCAAAGACGCCAGTAATCTGGATTATCTGATCGCGCCGTATGACAAACAAACTCCCGATAAACATGAGGCCGATGATCGATAGAATCATGATTTTTTTCGGCCGCGGCACTTCCAGCGTGAAATACATCTGCTTCAAAACCGGAATATTGTTATTGACGAGACGCTTCAGGCGTACCGGAAGCTTCTTAAACGTCAGCTCCATGTTGATTTTCGAACAAATCTCCAGGAATTTCGCCTTCTCTTCAAAAGAGGCTTTGGCATCCAGCAAACTGTATGTGATCTCGCGAATATCGCGGGCGCAGACACTTTCCGCCACCGCCGGCGGGAACCGTTTCTCTTCGCAGCCGATGCGCAATATTTCGGCCCCTTCCATGTCCCAGCGCAGCGCCATGTAGCCGTTGCTGGCAAAAAGTTCTTTGTTGCCGTTGTACTTGAAATAGTTGATCGCGCGTATGCTTAGAGCCGAACAAATCACCGCGGCCAGAAAGACGTACCCCGTTTTGCGCGTGTCTTTAAGGAGAAGGAGAAGCGCCGTCATCAAGCCGAGGCCCAACAGCCACTGCACTTTCATCTGAACAAGGTAGACGTTAATCAACACGAAAATCACGGCAAGCAAGCCAAAGATCCAGCGCTTCATTTTCAAATTGGCCAACAAGAAGGCGATACCGATCGCCATTGGAAAGAGACCGCGCGACAACAGCTCGGTGCACCAAGCGGTCGGATAGGTGATATAAAGCGAAAATTTATTAATTAGCCAGATGAAAAGCGGCGTAAACAACAATATCGAACCTGTGAAAGCGGCCATGCCCAAGGCGAGCACAAGCACGCCAATCACGTTAAGAACGATCGCAAAGCGCGTATACATCACCCGCCAATTTTCTTGAAACGTACGCTGAAACTTCACCACCAACGCGCCCAGACCAACACCACGAATGGGATATGCTTCCATGAGTTTCGGGTATTCACCTTCCAACTTGACGTATTTGCCGTCATGCGGGATGCCCCAGAAATGCTCGCCGATGAAATAATAGGCTGCGTCGTCGTCGCGGGTGCGAGGTTCCGGCCGCTCCAGAAAGAAGTGACGCTCTTCAAACCAAATATGACTGGTCGAAGCCACGCGCCATATGGCGATGACGGACAATAAAATGAAGATCCAGCGCGCAGCTTTATGGTTTAGAAGGGAATTTGCGGAACTCATGGAGCGCGAAGTATAAAACAAATGAACCTCTCCTCAATCTTTTTTTAATTTCATATACAACCTCACCAATGATCATTCTCGGCATATCCGCCTTCTACCACGACAGCGCCGCCTGCTTTATCAAAGACGGCGAAATCATTTTCGCGGCGCAGGAAGAACGCTACACGCGCAAGAAGCACGACCGCAATTTCCCCGTCAACGCCATTGCCGAAGGCCTGAAGTTCACCGGCCTTACCTTGAAAGACATTGACTACGTTTCCTATTACGACAAACCCCTGCTCACCTTTGAGCGTCTTTTCGAAACATGGCTGTCTTACGCGCCGGTCGGCCTCACTTCGTTCATGGCCGCGCTGCCGGTGTGGCTGAACGAAAAGCTTTTTCTCTCCCGCGAAATCGACAAAGGACTAAACGATCAATACACGGGCCCGCTGCATTACATGCGCCACCACCAATCGCACGCGGCCTCCGCGTTTTACCCGTCGCCCTTTCAGGAAGCCGCCGTCCTCACCATTGACGGCGTCGGCGAGTGGAGCACCACCACCATCGGCGTCGGCCAAGACAACCGCTTAAAGCTGCTCAAGGAGATTAAATTCCCCCATTCGCTCGGCCTGCTTTACAGCGCGTTCACGTATTACTTGGGGTTCCGCGTGAATTCCGGCGAGTACAAAGTAATGGGGTTGGCGCCCTATGGAAAACCAATCTATGCGGATCTGATTCATAAACATCTGATCGATCTGAAAGCCGACGGGTCGTTCTGGCTGGACATGAGATATTTCAATTACTGCCAAGGTTTAACGATGACCAGCCCGGCGTTTCATGAACTGTTCGGCGGCCCGCCACGGACATCAGAGTCGAACCTGACACAACGCGAAATGGATTTGGCTGCCTCGGTGCAAAAGGTGTGCGAAGACGTGATGCTGGCGCTGGCCCGCCACGCCAAAGAAGCGACCGGCATGAATAATTTAACGATGGCGGGCGGCTGCGCTCTCAACTGCGTGGCCAATGGCATCATCTCCCGTGAAAAGATCTTCAAAAACATTTTCGTTCAACCGGCGGCGGGCGACGCCGGCGGAAGCCTGGGTGCGGCGCTGATGACGTGGCATGAAGTTCTTGATAACAAGCGCGTCGCCAACCCCAAAGATTCCCAGAAAGGCAGTTACCTCGGCCAAAACTACGACATCCAAGACATTGAGGCCTATCTGCGCTCGATCCATGCGCTCTATCTCCCCTACGACAAAGACACGCTTCCAAAAGCGGTGGCGGACCTTCTCGCGGAAGGCCGCGTGGTCGGCTTCTTCCACGGCCGCATGGAATTCGGTCCGCGGGCGCTTGGCGCGCGCAGCATTTTGGGCGATCCGCGCCGCACCGACATGCAGGCCAAAATGAACGTAAAGATCAAGTTCCGAGAGTCCTTCCGGCCGTTCGCGCCGGTCGTGCTGAAAGACAAAGCCGATGACTTTTTCGACGTGCCCGAAGAAAGCCCGTACATGCTTTTGGTTGGGCCGGTTAAAGAACATCACCGGGCCAAGGACTACGCGGAAAAATCAAACGGCAAAAGCGGGATCGAACTATTGAACGTTCCCCGCTCCGACGTCCCGGCGATCACGCACGTGGATTTCAGCGCGCGCGTGCAAACGCTCACCGAAGAACGCAACGGCATGATCTACAAGGTCACCGAAGCGTTCCACAAAAAGACCGGCTGCCCCGTTTTGATCAACACCAGCTTCAACATTCGCGGCGAGCCGATCGTCAACACGCCGCAGGACGCTTACCGCTGTTTCATGTACACCGATATGGACGCGTTGGTGCTCGGCGATTGCATTCTTTTAAAGGAACATCAGCCCGTGATGCCCGGGGCGGATGAATACAAGAAAAAGTATATGAACAAGGACTGACATGCTCGGAAAAATCAACTGGAAGCCAACCAATAAAGATTTGACCAAGTTCGGCGTGGTCATTCTGATCGGTTTTGGACTGATTGGCCTGGTGGTGTTCTTTAAACACAAGCCGTCGGTGGCGATGGGCCTGTGGCTGGGCGCGGCGCTGGTCTGCGTTCTTTCCGCCGTGCTGCCGGCCGCGGTTAAGCCTCTTTATTTTATTTGGATGGGCTTCGGCATGGTGATGGGGGCGATCATGTCGCGCGTCATACTGACGATTATTTTCTATCTGGTGCTTACGCCGGTCGCCCTCTTTTTCAAATTAAAAGGGCGCGACGCGCTGAACAAACGGAAACATACGGACGCCGCGACGTATTGGCACGAGCATCCGATCATCGACGACAAAGACTATTACAAACACTTATTTTAACGGAGGACGTATGGCGGACAGACCCAATTTGCTCAGTGAGTTTTGGCTTTTCTTAAAATCAAACAAGAAGTGGTGGCTTCTGCCGATCGTCCTTGTCACCCTCCTTCTCGGCGCGCTTGTTTTCTTCTCGCACACACCCGCGGCGCCTTTCATCTACACCCTGTTCTAAACGGCGCGGATAAAAAACGTCACGGAAAAGGGCAGCGAACGGCGGTCGCTTAACACCAGCCTCTTGGTTGCTTGCGTTTGGCGGTAAACCGGTGCGTATTCCGTATTCTCCACGCGAAACGCACCTCCGGTCCCTTCTACCCACATTTCCAATTTAATTGTTCCCGCCGTTAAAACGAGCTTTCGTTCGCCGTTCGTTTCGACGCGAACACTCTTTCCAAGAATGAAATTCCATAAGAAATCGTGCTCGCCGGCCCCGGTGAACTTGTCTTCTATCAACCACGTACCGTCACGCCACTCAACTTTTCGTCCATGGCGCACCCAGTGAGAGAAACGCTCATACCCGCTGTGCATCGCCACCGCGCGCTCATTAACTTTATGCTCGACAACGGATACCTCCGCGTCATTGCGCAGAGCGAATAAGTCCGTCTCGACGAAGCGGTTTTGCTCCTCTCCATCTATTTGGACCGTGTTATGCATGGCCGTTGAGCGGAACAAATTACGCAATGCGGGGTTGCCGGTGTAGGCGGCCGTGCCCGGATCAATAAAAATGGGTTCGCCGTCCACGCTAAGCGTGACCGCTAACTTATCGTTGTGCGTGTGATGACCTTTGCCGTTGGCGCCATTGGGTTGCGCAGAAAACACAAGCAACTGCTTATTCTGGCGCAGCGCGATCAGTCCCGACGACCCATGCGGGCTCGGCATCATCCCTTGTTCGTGGTGGCGCGGGTTCAGGCCGAACAGCCAGGCGCTTTCTGAATCTTCGATTGAGCCGCGGCCAAAACCGATTAGATACGTCATATCGCTATCGTCCCGCGTCAACAGAGAATGAAAACGCCCGCTGTCATTGTCCCCGATGAGCGGCACGCAGCCGCGTGCGTCCATCAAGCGGGACGTAAAATCAAACATCGCGTCGAGGGAACGGGCGAACCCTTCGTCATTGAGAGTAAAGAGATCGGAATGCCGCACGGAAAGAAGTGAAAAATAGAAAAACATCTCCGCGACCAGGCGATGATAGCCGATCGAGGCTTCGTAATGCATACCGTCGTCGTGCAACTGCAGTTGGATTTCTTTTTCCAGTTCGCGCTCGGCCAGCATGGTCCACTTTTCATTGTCCAGCGCAACGCCGATATAGGCAAGGCCGAGCAGATTGGCGATGTAATGGTTGGTTCCATTTTTACCGCCATGCTCGAGGCGATGCGCAATGTGCGCGCCGTGATCGGCCAGCGACAACCGCAATTGCGCCTCGAAACCTTCCGTGATCGACGCCGATTCGCGGAAGAAATCCCACGCCAGCAGCCAATTGCACGCTCGGATGGCGATTTCCATCGGAGAAACCCAATTGACGCCGCGGGAGCGCGGGTTTTTCCCGATCCAATCGCTAACCTGCAAAACGAAACTTTGGGCGTATTTTTCATCCTGCGTCAGCGCGTAGGCCTGGCCGAGACGCAGCAAATGATGGCAGCGCGAGCGTTCCCATGGATTTTTAATGTCGGCCCCATCGCGGTTCCCGAAGCGAATGTCCGCGTAAAACGCCGCCGCGTCCCAGGAGAAACCTGTTACGGTGTCCTGATGCCACGGGATGGCGCTTTCTTGTCCCAGGTAAGAACTTTCATTCGCTTCTTTGATCAGCGCGGCTTTGTCTTTGGGATAACGCCTGGTAAAAGCGTCCGCAAAACCGTCGGTGTGAATCTCAAAATGAAGAAGGCTAAGTGCGCGAAGTTCGGCGGGATCTTTTTTACGGCCGGGCCGGAGATTAAAACGTTCACAGACGGAAAAAAGACGCCGCTCCAGACTTGATAGCGCCCGGGCTGGGAATGATTTCATTCAGGAAGAATTCCCCAGGCCGCGTTGTGCAGCTGCACGGCGGCAAGCGTGGTTTCTTTCAATTCGTCCCAGGGGATTGGGAACGAACGCCCTTTTTTGATCGCGTCAAAAAACGTGTGCAGAATTTCGGTATGGCCTTTGTCCTGGCGCCCGTCGATTTCCTGGACCTTGGCGTCATACATTCCGAGGCTGGTGAAGTCGTCCAATACATAGCTCTGGCCATCGGCGTGCACTTCCAGATATTCCTTGGCGAGCTGGCTGTGCCCGAGCGTCGTATAGACCAAGTGGCAAAGCGAGCCGTCTTCGTAAACGAAATCGGCGGAAAAGTTTTCATCGGGACGGATCAGGTTCGAATCGGCGCCGTTCACGGGATGAAGGGTCATTTCTTTAAGCGGAGAACCGGTCAAATGGCGGAACAAATCGATCATATGACAGGCTTCGCCGCGCAAACGGCCCCCGCCTTGGTCTGTTTTTCCCCAATGGCCGCTCGGCAAAGGCGCCGCGTTCACACGATAGGTCGCCACCAGCGGCGATTTGCGGCCGTTGATCCGCTCTTTGAGCGTCGTGATCAACGGCGCGAAGCGGCGGTTAAAGCCAACGATGAAAACGGGCGTCTGACGCAGGCCGGACATGGTTTTTTCCAATGAATCCACTTCGGCTTCGGTCAGCGCCAGCGGTTTTTCCAAGAAAACGTGTTTGCCGGCCTTCAGCGCCTCTTCCGCCATTTGCGCATGCAAGTGATGGCGGGTCGTGATCATAACCGCATCCACCGCCGGGTTCTTCAATAGTTCCTGGGGCTCGGTGGTTGTGATCGTTGCTTTAAGCCGTTTGCTTGCCGCCGCGGCCACGTCACCCCGCTGGGAACAAACTCCATATATTTCAACGCTTTCTGAAAGACGTTTGAGATTCGGTATATGCGTGGAACGAACGAATTCCCCCAGGCCAATCAGGGCAATTTTTGCCCGGCCATGAATCGGTGGAACCGGCGGAGACTGAATAATGACCCGAGATTGGGCGGCCTTATCCGGGGCGGATGTCAGCAAGACAGAAAGCGGTTTGGCGCCGTTTGCCAATTGGTCGTAGGCTTCGGCGGCCCGCGCCAGCGGCACTTCAATGCCGATCAACGGCTCCACATTGATTTGCTGCCGCGCGACCAAGTCCAAAAAGCCGCGCATATTGCGATTCTCGGTCCAGCGAACGTACGCATAGGGATAATCATTGCCCTTCACTTCATAGTCTGGATCGTAGCGTCCCGGCCCGTAGGAACAGGAAATCAAAAAATCTTGCTCTTTCTCATAGAACGGTGAACGCTTCAGTTCCATGCCCACAGCGCCGACCACGACAATGCGGCCTTTTTTGCGGGTAACATCGAACGCTAAATTCACGGGGTCGCTGCTGGCGGTGGACGCGGTGAGCAGCGTGGCGTCGACGCCATGGCCACCAGTCACATGTTGTACGCGCTTTATAAGTTCACTTGTGGTTGTGACGCCATTGGCTCCCGTGCGGGTTAAATCCGTGTCAAGGCCGATGACCGTGCATCCGGCCGCTTCCAATAGCTGGACCGTTAATTGTCCTATGAGACCAAGCCCGATCACACAGACCGTTTCCCCCAGGCGGACATCAGCGCGGCGCACGCCTTGAAGTGCAATCGCGCCGATGGTCGTGTATGCGGCCAGACGGTCGGGAACCTCGTCCGGAACAGGCGCGGCCAAATTCTCCGGAACGGAAACGATCTCCGCATGATTGGCCCAACCCGCGCCGCCGCAAGCGACGCGATCGCCGATTTTAAATTTAAGGACGTTTGCGCCGACCGCAATGACTTTGCCGGCACAGGAATAGCCGAGCGGCTCAAGCGACTCCATTTTTTCCTTGATTAAATCCATCGTGCGGGTAATGCCGCGCACCTTAAGTGATTCCCACGCTTTCGCCGCCCGTTCGGGGCGAAGCGCCCCCGAGTTTTTGATGGTCGAGAGCTCGGTGCCCGTCGATATAACGCTGTGCGTGATTTCCACCAAAATATTATTGGGCTGACGCGCTGGAGCCGGAACGTCTTCAATCAGAATTGAGCCTTTGCGCAAGAAAACTTGCTTCATTTGGATTTCACCTTTTTGTCCGACTGGTTGCCGTTGCCGAGTATCTTTAACGTAAAGCCCGCCGGCACCCAGCGCTGCGCCTTTAAAATATTGTGCGTATCGAAAATCAGCCGTGTCTTCATCAGGCCCGCCGCCTCGTTGGGTTCGATGATTTTGTACGCGTCATGCCCCGTCAAGATCACCGCCAAGTCCGCCCCATTCAAAACTTTTTTAAGGTCTGGCTCCAACGCAGGGAAATATTCCTGAGGGACGTGCGGATCATGTACCGCCAGCTCGAACGATTTAAACTCTCTCCGCAGTTTCTCGACAATTTGTACCGCCGGAGATTGGCGTTTGTCGTCTACGTTGGCTTTGTAGGCGATGCCCAAAATAGCGATCTTACCGGACGTTTTCCCGTTCAACAGACTTTTGATTATTTTAACCACGTTGTTCGGCATATTATCGTTTGTTTCGCGCGCGGTGCGGATCAATGGCGTATCGTTCGGAAAATCCCCCACCAAAAACCAGGGATCAACCGAGATGCAATGTCCGCCCACACCGGGGCCCGGATTGTGAATATTCACGCGCGGATGGCGATTGGCCATCTGCACCACGTCCCAGACGCTGATTTTTAATTTTTCGCATAGCATGGCAATTTCATTGGCGAAGGCGATGTTTACGTCGCGATAGGTATTTTCGACGAGCTTCACCATTTCAGCGGTGGTCGGATCGGTCAGGAAAATTTCACCAGAAACAAACGAGCGATAAAGCTGTTTCGCCATTTCCGCCCATGATTCGCTGATCGCCCCAATGATGCGGTCATTGCTAATCAACTCCTTCATGGTTTTCCCCGGAATAACGCGTTCGGGACAATAGGCGACGCCCACGTCCCTGCCCGGTTCGAAACCCGCTTCTTTAATCATCGGAATGATCAGCTTTTCCGTTGTGCCGGGCGGAGAGGTGGATTCAAGAATGACCAGGTTGCCTTTCCTTAGGTGCGGCAAAATGGATTCCATGGCGCTTTTAACAAACCGCATGTCGGCGGTCGGCGCTTGGCCGGGCTCTTCCTGATGCGGAGTCGGAACGGCGATAATAAAAACGTCGGAAGGCACCGGCTTGGTGCCGATGTCGAGATTGCCGGAGGTGATCGCCGCCTTGACGACGGTTTCGAGGCCCGGCTCTTTGATG
This sequence comes from uncultured Elusimicrobia bacterium, assembly GCA_964499015.1. Classification (GTDB taxonomy): domain Bacteria; phylum Elusimicrobiota; class Elusimicrobia; order F11; family F11; genus CAZCJA01. Next base: position 5,243 of record CAZCJA010000025.1, on the reverse strand, counting down.
TGAACGATGCCTTTCTTTAGGCGTTCGATTATTTTTGAATTAATGTCGACGCCATGCACGTGCACGGGAGAACCGCTGACGCGGTAGCCATTGGTGGCAAACATGGAAGCGGTCGGAAGCCCGATGTAGCCGAGCCCGACAACGCAGACGCTCTTAGGGGCGGCCTGGTTGTTCATTGGTTTTCCATTATACGGTTTCTGGCCAACGGGAGAACCGCTATTAAGATAATCAACGGCATAACGACTTCTCGAAACAGAACGATAACGTAAAAAGGCAGATTAATGGCGTTCTTATAGAACAGGAGGCCGGCCACCGCTAGCCAAAATGGATTCCGCCACGGAACGAGAAACAGTCCCCACACAAACAGGATAAAAATCGGCAAGTAGGAAAGCGTGTATAGCCATTGCTCCGCCCCCGAGGCCACTCGCCCCGATATCCAAGGACGCCAGAAATTCACGAAGTTTCCCGCCACGTTGCGAACGACTCGGCCCGGGTTGGCTTTCATGAAGGCTTTGGCCTCGGTCGTGAGGATTTCCGCACGGGCAACTTCATTTTTTTCGGCGACCATCCGTTCCAATATATCCGGCGTAAATGGAATGTCTTCCCCCTTGAATTCATAGGCGGGGTTATAGGCTTTCCATACATTGTCCCCATAGTTTGTCGACACCAGCACGAAAGCGCCGTGCAGGCGGTAATTGCGCGCGACCCACGGCGCCATGCCCAATATAAAACCGGCCACAAGCAATGCCGCGCACAGAAAAGCCTGTTTTTTATTTTCGCACGCCAACAAACTCGTCAGCGCAAATACGCAGATACCAAGCGCAAACTCAGCCCGCATCAGCGTGATGGTCGCCCAATAAACACCGATAAGAGCCGGGAGCAGCAACGAACGACGCTCCCATGCAAGAAACAGCAGATAAAGACAGATAAGCACGCCGGCCATCGCATACATGTGTGGATTGATGCGCGAACCCCAAAACCATTGCGGCGGGTACAGCAGCAAAATAAATGTGGCCAACAGAGCGGGTGCGGGCTGGACAAACAAACGCCTGGCGAGATGAAAGAAACAAACTATCGATAAGGCGGTGAGCGATATAAAGAAAACGCGCAGCGGCAGATAGACGTCGTCAAACAACTTAAGAAAAACAATCTGCAGCATCGACATGCCGGGCGGCAGCCAAGAATAGGTCCAGCCAAATTCAACTTGATGCAGCGCGATGCCGTGGCCGTCGATGAAATTGCGCGCCATCGTCAAATAAGCGCCATCTTCGTCCGCGCGCGTACCGCCCAAGTAGAGCCCGAGCACGCGTGTCGCCACCGCAGCCACAAAGATGCCCAGACTTATGTAGCGCCAGCGTGCTAGCGCGTTAAGCGTGTTTGAAAGGCGTAGAAGAACCATTTGAGATATCCCGGGAGCCATTTAAAGAGTTTAAAGCGGCTTTTTCCGCTTGTTCGCTCATGCCATTGCGCCGGGACTTCGCAGATCTTCCAGCCCAAACGGTGGCATTTCACCATGTATTCAATGCTGTAAGTGAACCCTGCCTTTGATTCAATTTCAATAGTATTTACAACTCGTTTTGAGAAAAGACGAAATCCGTTGGAGGCGTCGTGGGTGGGCATCCCGGCGAGGTGATAAAGCAGATAATTTCCAACCCGTACCAAAATTTGTTTAAGCAACGGACAGCCTTTCATGCTTCCTTCCGGCATAAAACGGCTCGCACAGACGATTTCACAGCCGCCTTTGAATTTCTCGACCATTTTGTTGATGATCGGCTGGTTGTAATCATCATCGGCCGGCAAAACCAAAATGGCAGCAGCGTCGCTTTTTTTGAAACCCGACATCACGGCGCCATGCGCGCCTTGCCCCTCGTTTTTTACCGGGACAATCGGAAATTTCGACTTGCGGCTGGAAATGGCGCCCAACGTTGTATCGCCGGCGTGATCGTAGCAGAGAAGCACCCGACAATCCGTGTGCACTTCGCGTTCGATCGCATCAAGCACCGCGACGATCGCCTCTCCTTCGTTGTAAACCGGGATGACGATATCGAGCGTCGCCATTAAGCGGGCACCTCTTGATTGCTCGCATCGGCTTTTGCGGCCAATTCAATTAATTCCTCGCTGCGCACCGCCTCAAAAAGAGACGGCGAATTGAGCTTGCCCGTTTCCGCGCTTTCTAAAAAACGATTGATCACCTGGTGGACCGCCCAAATGCGGCCATCGCCATGTTCGGACGCATGCTTTTCCGTGGCGATGATCTCGCGACCCTTTTTCAAGACAAAACCGCTCACATAATCGCTGGCCGTGTTTTCCAAAGTCAGCGTGCCGCGGTTGCCGATAATTTCAATGCGGTGCAGCGGCTTGGTACCGCGAGCGTCCATCTTAATGGTAACGGGCACTTTGCCGCGGGTTTGAAGATTAAGGTTCAGCGCCACATCCAGCCGAATTTTCCCGCTGTGAGTGATGAACTGCCGCTCGCAGCGGACCGTCTGAACGCGGCCAAAAAAATGTTCGACGTAATTAAAAACGTGGGAGCCGAAATTGCTCAGCATGCCGCCGCCCAGCGCCGTGTTGAATTTCCATGACGCGTCAAACTCGCCTTTGGAGTAGCTGAGCGTCTTCCATGTGATCTGCACATTTTCAAGCCGGCCGATTTCGCCGTCGTCCAACCGTTTTTTCGCGTCGATCCATGTTTTCATGAACGGCAGTTCAAAATCGATCATCGCTGTCACATGGTTTTTTTGCGCGAGCTCAAGCAGCGCGACGGCCGCCAAGCGGTCGGCGGTGGCGGGCTTTTCAAGGAGAACGTGCTTTTTGAGTTCGAGGGCGCGGCGGGCGATTTCACTCTGAGCTTGCGGCGGAACGGCAATCGAGATGGCGTCGATCTCTGGATTTTCAACGATGCTTTTCCAGTTGCGGGAAGCGTTGGCGATGACATCGCAACGATTGCTTAAGCGAAAGGCGGCGGCGTGAACGTTGCTGCCGAAATGGCGGCCAATAATGCCGATCTGGAAAGTTTTGCTAGCCAATGATACGCGGTTCGGGCAAGGGCGTAATAAATTTTCCCCGGTAGCCGTTTTTCTTTAAGTTCGCGACCAATTCATTGGTGATATGCCAGGACAGCAGCAGCGCGTACTCCGGCTGGTTCTTGTACAAAAGAGCCTCATCTAAGACTGGGACGCGCGTGCCCGGCATATACTTGTTCACTTTGTGCGACGTTTTGATCTCCATCACCGCATCCAAAATGCCGTCATCGAGACCTATGTAATTCAGCAGCGTGCTGGCTCGGCTGGGCGCGCCGATCCCGTAAATGCGCGCTCCTGATTTTTTGATTGGGGCAAGCAACGCGTACAAATCGATTTTGGATTGAACGACGCGTTCGCGAAACGTCACCAGGCCGGCCCCGTCCGTCAAACCGGCGGCGTCTTCCTCCGCCAATAAGTCTTTGACCGATGATTGCACGGGGCGGGACCCTTTCCGCGCCGAGTAAACGCGCACCGAACCGCCATGCGTGGGAATGCGCTCCACATGAAACACCTCGAGGCCTTGCTTGCCAAGCAAATACATCAGACTGCGCAACGAGTAATGGCGGAGATGTTCGTGATAAATCGTGTCGTACTGGAGGGTTTCCACCAAGCTCAGCAAATAATGAGATTCCGAAATGAACACACCGTTCGGAGCAAGCAGGTGGACAATGCCTTTCACCACCGAATGGATGTCGCCGATATGGGCGAACACGTTGGCCGCCGTCACCACCGTCGCCGCGCCGGTTTCTTTCTTAACTTGTTTGGCGGTTTTCTCAGAGAAAAAGGCCATCTTCGTTTTTACGCCGTTTTTATTGGCAATACGTGAGGCCAGCGACGGCTCGATGCCGAGCACGCGGTGACCGCCGTTTTTAAAGTTGGAAAGAAGGGTGCCGTCGTTGGAGCCAATGTCAATAATCAAATCAGACGGCTTGAGACTCATCAGCTCGTTGGTCTTTTTGTACAGATCGGCAAAATTCTCACGAAGAATGCGAGTGCTGGCGCTCAAATAGGGATATTCCGGCGGAAAGAGAATGTTCGGGTTCACTTCAAGCCCAATCTGAACCAGCGTGCATTTTGGGCAGCGCAACAGCTCAAGCGGATACGCGGGCTCTTCCACCGGTGTTGACCCCACCGCCGGCATGGTGTTCACGGGCGGAATAAAGCCCACAAACAAAACGGACTCCAATTTCTTGGCGTCGCATATCTGGCAGCCCTTGATTGGGCGCGAAGTGTAGCTTAGTTTTTTGGTCATGGTTTGAGTTTCAGATTGTCTTTGTACCAGTTTGCAACAGAACCGAGGCCTTCGTCAAAAGAGATGCGCGGTTTAAATCCAAGTTTCTTAAGCTTCCCGATATCCGGGCAGCGCCTTTTGGTTCCGCCGGCGGCCGGCGGTCCATTGATAATCTCGGCTTCGCGGCCAAAATGGGCGGCGACTTTCGTCACCACTTCGGCGATCCGGCGCTCGTCCGGATTTCCGATGTGATAAATATTCATGTGTTCGCCCCTCTCCAAAACAAGCATCAGGCCGTCGACAAAATCATCGATATGAATGAACGCGCGCGACTCCTGGCCGTCGCCTTGAATCTTAAACGGCAACTTCCCGGACGGATGCTGCTTAATCAAGTCGATCGTGCGCAGCACAAACTGCGGGATCACATGCTCCCAACCCATGTCCGGACCGTACACGTTGTGCGGGCGGAAAATCATCACGCGTTTGAAGCCGGTGCGGCCCCAATTGATGGCCATGAGTTCACTGATCAACTTGCCCCCACCGTAGGAATAACGCGCATTCAACGGATCGGGAATCATGAGCGGCACGGTTTCATCGGTCGGCACAACTGGCGGCGACTGGTAAACCTCGGAGCTGGACGCTAAAACAAGTTCGGGGATTTTATGCGTGCGGCAGGCATCGAGGACATTCAGCATTCCGCGCACGCCGACATCCAGAACCAGTTCCGGTTTGGTGTAGAAAAATTCGGTTCCGTTTACGAACGCCAAGTGAATCACGGCATCCATGCCTTTGAAGGCTTCATTGACCGCTTTCGGATCGCGGATATCAGCTTCGACGAATGCGTATTTCCCTTTCACATCATCGAGACGGCGGTTGGCGCCGCGGGAATTATTGTCGAGAACGGTTACGTCGCGGCCGGAAGCGATTAATTTCTTGACGAGCGCGGCCCCGATGAAGCCCGTGCCGCCGGTCACAATGGTTTTAATTGC
>CAZCJA010000024.1:26234-30809 GCA_964499015.1 uncultured Elusimicrobia bacterium | reverse complement strand
GCCAAACGGGAAATTTTCAAAGAACTCAAGCGTATTAAAACGGAAAAAATCCCGCTCAATGAGTTGAACGGCGTGAAAAACTACTTCAAAGGAAGTTTTATTCTCGACCATCAAACCAACAGCCAGCTCTCGTATTACGTTGCCTGGGGCTTAAGCGCTGGCAAAGGCCTGCATTACGATAAGAATTTCCTAAAACAGATCGATCAAGCCACGCCTGCTTCGCTTCAGCGCGCGGCCCGCGCCACCTTCGGCAAACCCTGCGTTACCGTGGAGATCGTTCCGAAATGAAGCCGCTCAAAATCGCCATCGCGATTTTCCTGCTTTCGTCCTGTCGCTCTTCGTCCGTTTCCAAAAACAAATACGACCCCGCCGGCGTCGACATGACGCCCATCGACGGGGGAATATATGTCGACGCGTCCATCGGCGATGCCTCGATGCTAAATCCGCTTCTTTCCACCGACTCCGCCTCCAACGACATCAACAGCGCTGTCTTCAACGGACTGCTTAAATACGACAAGGACTTGAAACTCGTCCCCGAACTGGCCGAAAGCTTTAAAGTGACCGAAGACGGGCGCGTGGTGACGTTCCAGCTGCGTAAAAACGTTCTGTGGCACGACGGACTCCCGTTCACCGCCGACGACGTTATGTTCACCTATCAAATGCTGATCGCCAGCGGCACGCGCACGCCGTTCGGGGCGGACTACCAGCTTGTGCAAAAAGCGGAGGTGCTCAGCCCGCACACGTTCCGCGTGCGCTATGCGGAACCGTTCGCGCCGGCGCTCGAATCCTGGGGGATGGGAATTATTCCCAAACATGTTTTCGAGGGCCATGACATCAACACGCACCCGGCCAACCGCGCGCCCATCGGCACGGGGCCGTACATGTTTAAAGAATGGGTGCCGGATGAAAAAATCGTGCTGGTGCCGAACCCGAACTACTACGAAGGCAAACCGCATTTCAGCCGCTACATTTACCGGATCATTCCGGACCTTTCGATCCAATTTCTGGAGCTGCGCCAAGGCACGCTGAGCACAATGGCGCCGACGCCCGACCAATACAACGGATATGACGAATTTTTCCTGCACTACAACAAATTCAAATACCCTGGCTTCCGCTACGACTTCTTCGCGTTTAATCTGACCAACGAATTGTTTAAAGACATCCGCGTGCGCAAAGCCATCGGCCACGCGATCGACAAACGCGACATCGTCGACGGCGTTTACGAAGGCTACGCGGTGCCGGCCACCGGGCCGTTTCCGCCGGTGAGCTGGGCGTACAATCCGAACGTCAAAGACATGGCCTATGACGTCGAACTGGCCAAATCGCTGCTCGCCGAAGCCGGATGGAAAGATTCCGATGGCGACGGGATTTTGGACAAGAACGGAAAGCCGTTTGAGTTCACGGTGATTACCAATCAGGGCAACAAAGTTCGAGAATCGATCGCGCAGATTTTGCAGAGCCAATTGGGGAAAGTCGGCGTGAAGATGGACATTCGCATCATTGAATGGTCCGTGTTCCTGCACAAGTACGTCGACCAGGGCCAATTTGAGGCGATCATTCTGGGGTGGAACCTGGCCATCGATCCGGATCCGTATCCGATGTGGCACTCCGGCCCCGAAAACAAGAAATACAATTTCGTTTCGTATAAAAATTCCGAGGTCGACCGCCTGCTGGACAAAGGCCGCGCGACCTTCGACGTGGCCGAGCGCACGCGCATTTACCATAAGATGCATGAAATCATCGCGGCTGACGTCCCGTACGTGTTCCTCGTTTACCCGGAGCGCCTGCCGGTCGTGCACAAAAAAATAGCCAATGTCGAACTCGCGCCAGCGGGCCTCGGCTGGAACTTCAACAAATGGTTCATTCCCAGAGCGTGGCAGGAGGAGTTTGCGTTATGACACGCTACTTGGCGCGACGGCTTCTGCTAACCATACCGATGCTTTTCGGCATCACCTTCATCACCTACGGCGTCATTGCGCTCGCGCCGGGCGGTCCCGCGGCGGGCCTGATGGCCGATCTCAATCCGAAAATTTCACCCGAATACAAAGAAATGTTAATCAAGGAATACAACTTCGATAAGCCGTTTTACGTACAGTACCTGCGCTGGGTGGGGAACATGCTGAAATTTGATTTCGGCACCTCCATCAAAGACAAACAGCCGATCATCGATAAAATCCTGCAGCGCTTGCCTCGGACGCTTCTGCTCACGGGGCTTTCGCTACTGTTGTCGTTCCTGCTCGCGGTTCCACTGGGTATTTTCTCCGCGCTCAAACAAAACACCGCGTGGGACAGATTGATCACAATCTTTGTGTTCGTCGGCTTTTCCTTGCCCACGTACTGGGTCGCTCTCTTGCTGATGATTTTCTTCGGCATTCAGCTCGGATGGTTCCCGGTAACGGGCTTCCGCTCCATTCTTGCGGACGAAATGACTACATGGCAGCAAACGCTTGATATCGCCAAACATCTGGCCTTGCCGCTTATTGTAACGGGTTTAACGGGCTTGGCTGGTCTCACGCGCTACATGCGCAACTCCATGCTGGAAGTGATAAGGCAGGACTATATTCGCACCGCGCGCGCCAAGGGTTTGGATGAGCGCCGGGTGATCCTTGTGCACGCGCTGCGCAACAGTCTTTTGCCCGTCATCACGATCCTTGGCTTTTCGCTTCCGGAACTGATCAGCGCGGGCGTGATTTTCGAGACGATTTTTTCATATCCGGGCCTGGGCAGACTCGCCTACGAAGCCGCCATTACACGCGATATCTTTTTAATCATGGGAACCGTAACGTTCAGCGCGTTCCTCACACTTCTGGGAAATCTAATAGCGGATGTGGCGTATGCCTACGCCGATCCAAGGATACGATACCGATGAAAAAACTCTCTCTGTTGTTGATTCTCTCGCTGGGTGTGTTCGCGCACGCCGAAGACGCGGCGCTGCCGTTTGAAGACACCTGGGCCACGTGGGAACGCCGCTTTGACCGCGCCTACGAAGGCATCACACCGCACAGAATGCCCGGACGCGCGATGGGTATTATCGTGCCGAACGAAACGCGCCACGACCTTCTGCCGTTGCCCGCGTTCGGCTATGAGACGCTGAGCAAAGAAAATTTCAGCACCGTGATTATCCTTATGCCCTGCCCCAATCCATCGAAGGCCGACGGACTGTATATGCCGGACATCGAACGTATCGAAACCTCCGTGGGTGATTTCCCGGTGGATCTGGTGCTGGCCGGATCTTTGGCCGATGAAGCCGTTGGCATTAAATTCGACAGTTCCTTCTTCATCCCCAAAACACCCGAGCTTCTTAATCGCCAGCTGATCGCGCTCAAATACGTTCTTAAAAGCAGCCGAGCAACCCGGCTGCGCGTCCTGCCCATTTTCGTCCAGCTCTCCGATCCCAACGGCCAAACCAAAGACTTGGCGCCGCTGATCGCCGACAAAATCAAGGACATCGAACGCGAAGGGGATATCGTCATCGTGATCACCGCGAATCTATCGCGCACGCGTTCCGAACCGCAGCTTGTACAGTCCGACGGCCAGCTCTTGAACGCGATCCGCGAATTGGATTCCGACGCGGTGCTCAACGTCGCATCCTCCTCAGCGACGGCGCGCGTGGAAACGCCGGACGCGTCCGTAATCGCGCTCGGCCTGCTCGCGATCAAATGGCTCGGCGGCGAACACGGGGAAATTCTCGCCTACTGTCATTCCTCGCAGCTGATCCTCACCAAAGACAAAAATATCTACCAGGGCTACGCCGCGGCCGCGTTTGCCTCCGCGCCGCGCATTCAAAACAAGCTTTCCTATTTCAACCGCGAGAAGATGGTGGACACCTTCGGCGAATTGTTGCGCACGGACATTTTGACGCTGACCCGCCAGACCGTGATGTCGACGTTGGATCCGACGGCGGCCAAACCGCCGTCGCTCATCGACAAACAAGCCTCGCGCAAATGGCCGGTCTATGTTTCGCTCTACAACAACGAAGGCGGCGTCGCGGGCCAAGCTGGCACGCATGAGCCGGTCGGCCCCTTGGAAGAAAGTTTGCGGCGCTTCGCGGTGGAAGCCACCAAGAACGCGCAGCCCGAGATCAACCGCGGCAACGCAAACAATTTCGTGGTCGATGTGAGTATTCCGTACGGCTTTATCAAAGTCACCCAGCCCGAAGATTTGGTTCCTTTTTTAAACGGTGTGATCGTTTATCGCAACAACAAATCGTCGGCGATGCATCCCGACGGCTGGCGAATGTACCCGGATCCACATCAGCTTTTGGGGCTCATTTGCTTCCGGCTGGGCATGAAGCCATGGGCCTATGCGACCACCGAGGCGAAAATTGAATCCTTCCGGGTGCTGTCGTTCAACGAAAAAGAACCGTTCCAAGATTTGGGCGCGTCCGGACGCAAAAAGAAAAAGAAATCGCCGGATGAAGAAGAGGAAGATTTGGGTGGCGGCGGCGACGGCGGACTCGGGGGAGGACTGCCCTTCTAATGTTCGCGCTCTACTGGAAACGGTTCCGCTCGAACCCCCTGACGCTGACCGGCCTCGGCGTAATTTTGTTTTTGGTGGCGCTGGCGCTCTTTGCGC
>CAZCJA010000024.1:0-26224 GCA_964499015.1 uncultured Elusimicrobia bacterium | reverse complement strand
TCCAGCAAAATCTTTTGCACCGCCTGGAAGCGCCATCGGGCCTGCACTGGTTCGGCACCGATGAATTGGGCCGCGACGTTTTCAGCCGCATGCTTCTCGGCGTACGCGTGTCGCTGCTCATCGGCTTCATCGCGGCGCTGATCGCCATCGGCATCGGTACCTTAATTGGCCTTATCGCCGGCTACTGGCGCGGCTGGACCGACTCTTTGCTCATGCGCTTCGTCGACATCATGCTCTGTTTTCCGACGCTTTTTCTAATTCTCATGATTCTTGCCGTTCTCGACAAACCGAACATTTACATCATCATGGGTGTGATAGGACTCACCTCATGGCCTGGTTTGGCCCGCATGGTGCGGGGCGAAACGCTGAGTGTGCGTGAGCGCGAATTCATGCTCGCCGCCAAAGGGCTAGGACTTTCCACACCGCGAATTCTTTTTGTTCATTTGCTGCCGAACGTGATAACACCCGTTATTGTAGCGGCGACGTTTGCGGTCGGCGGCGCGATCCTCACCGAATCGGGTCTTTCATTTTTGGGTTTGGGCGTTCAGCCTCCGTACCCATCATGGGGAAACATTCTCACCTCCGGCAAAGATTTCATTCACATCGCCTGGTGGCTGTCCCTATTCCCGGGGCTCGCGATTTTGGTGACCGTACTCGCCTTTAACCTGCTCGGAGAAGGCCTTCGCGACGTTCTGGACCCGCGGATCAACCAATGACCGCACTTCTAACCGTCCGCAACTTGGCCGTCGACTACCGCGTGGGGAAAGAGGTGTTTCCCGCGGTGAACGCCGTGAGCTTTGATTTGAAAAGCGGGGAAACGCTGGGTTTCGTCGGCGAATCCGGCTGCGGCAAATCGACGATCGCGCTGGCCGTCATGGGACTACTGCCGAGGGAAGAAGGGCACGTGAAAGATGGGGAAATCGTTTTTGCGGGCAAAAAACTGACGAGCCTCTCGGAAAAACAATGGAGAAAAGTGCGCGGGCGCGACATCGCAATGATTTTTCAAGACCCCTTTTCCTCGTTAAATCCGGTGATGACGGTGCGCGAACAACTGCTCGAAGTCGCCTCCAAGAGAAAGGCGGCGGAACTTCTGCGCGACGTCCAGCTCACCGACGTCGAACGCATTATGGGTTCCTATCCGCATCAGCTTTCGGGCGGGCAACGCCAGCGCGTGATGATCGCCATGGCCCTCGCGCGCGGGCCGAAAATCCTCATCGCCGATGAACCGACCACCGCGCTCGATGTCACCGTGCAGAAAGAGATCATCGATTTGCTTAAAAAACTTCAGAAAGAATTCAAAATGGCCATGATTTTCGTCACGCACAACATCGGCCTTGTCAAAGACGTCGCCGACGAACTCGCGGTGATGTACCAGGGACAAATTGTTGAAATCGGGGCGACCGAGAAAATTTTGTCGCGGCCGAAGCACGAATACACCCAGGCGCTGCTGAAATCCGTGCCCAACATTAAAGCGGCCAAGGGAAAAAGCTGATGTCCCTCAAAATTCAAAACGTAAACAAAGCCTTCCGCATCGAGCGCGGCCTGTTCATGGAATCCGCCGGCGACGTGAAGGCATTGAACAACGTGAGCGTGGAAATCGACGAGGGAAAAAGCCTCGGCATCGTAGGAGAGTCCGGCAGCGGCAAAACCACGCTGGCCAAAATCTTGTCCGGTTTCCTCACCGCCGACTCCGGCACCGCGACCTTTCTCGGCCACGATCTGCTTACGCTGCCCCGCCTCAGGCGGGCCAAGCTTGTGCAAATGGTGTTCCAAGACCCGTTTGCCTCGCTAAATCCCAAACTGCTGCTGGGCACCCAGCTGGGCGAGGCGGTCGTGCGCGGCGGCACGTCGGCGCGGCAATTAATGAAAGACGTCGGCCTCCCATTGGATTACCTGAAACGCTATCCGCACCAGCTTTCGGGCGGCCAGCGGCAGCGCTTTGCCATCGCCCGCGCCTTGGCCATGGAGCCGCAGCTGCTTATCGCCGACGAACCCGTTTCGAGCCTCGACATTTCCATTCAAGCACAGATCATCAACCTCTTAAATGAGCTGCGCGCGAAGAAAAAATTCACGCTGGCCGTTATTTCTCATGACTTAGCCGTGATCGCCAACCTCTGCGAGCGCGCCGTGGTGATGAAAAACGGCGAGGTCGTCGAAGAAGGTCCGGTAAAACAAGTTCTGACCAAACCCAAGGCCGAGTACACAAAGCGTCTACTGGAAGCGGTCCCGCTCTATAGCGGGTCCCGCTAGTATAATGACCTTATGATTTTGCCCGATCTCATCAGCGCGCAAGCGCATAAAAACCCCGAAAACACCGCGCTCATTTTCCGCGAGGAAAAAATTTCCTATGCGGAATTGGAAAACCGCATTAACCGCTGCGTCTCCGGCCTCAAGACGCTCGGTGTTAAAAAGGGAATGACCTTTGCGATCGTCCTGCGCAATTCACCCGAATTCATCATCTTCGCAATGGCTCTCTCCAAGCTGGGCGCAATCCTCATCCCGATTAACTTTCTGGAAAAAGGGGACCGTATTGCCCTTATTCTAAATGACGCCAAAGCCACGGGCGTTTTAACCTCCAAAGAGTTTTCCAAAGCGGTCTTGGACGCGCAGAAGAAAACGCCCACCCTCAAACATATTTTCATGCGCGAGAATTTTGCCGAGCTTTTATGCGACACCCCGTGGGGAGAAAAATCCGAAACCGGTGCCGACGATTTGATGATGCTTTTATACACGTCGGGCACAACGGGTCTGCCCAAAGGCGTGATGCTGACGCACGGCAACTTCCTCGCCAACGTGAAGCAATGCCTGGAAGCGATCTCTCTTAACTCCTCCGACCGGTTTTTATGCCTACTACCGATGTTTCATTCGTTTTCCTGGACCACTTGCGTTCTGATCCCGCTGCATTTGGGCTGCCAGATCGTGATCATCGAATCTCTTCTGCCGTTTGATCCGGTCTTGAAATCGATCTGGAAGCACCACGTCACGCTGTTCGTGGCCATGCCGCAGATATACGCGGCGCTCACATCTAAAATTTCGGGCGCCAAAGCGATGGCGCTGCGCCTGGTGAACCCGGTGCGCCTGGCGATTTCCGGCGCGGCGCCGCTGACGGCCACCGTTCATAAAAATTTCGAAAAAAACCTCGGCGTCCCGCTTTTGGAAGGCTACGGCCTCACCGAAGCCTCGCCGGTCGCCTCGCTCAACCCCGAATCCAAACGCAAAGTGGGCACGGTCGGCCTGCCGCTGCCGGGCGTAACCATCGAAATCCGCGACGAAAACGGGAAGAAAATGGGCGTGGGAGAAATCGGCGAAATTTTCATGCGCGGCGACAACATCATGAAGGGCTACTACAACAAGCCCGCGGAAACAAAAGAAGCGTTGACGGAAGACGGATGGCTCAAAACCGGGGACATCGGCAAGTTCGACGACGACGGCTATCTGGCCATCGTCGACCGGAAAAAAGATTTGATTATCATCAAAGGGCTGAATGTCTACCCGCAGGACGTGGAAAACGTAATCCTCATGCATCCCACGGTGAAAGAAGTGGCCGTCGTCGGAAAGATAGACAAGGAAAGCGGCGACGAAACCATTCGCGCGTTCATAACGCTTAAAGAAGGCCAATCGACGGACAAGTCGGAAATTTTTTCACTCTGCCGCGAACATCTTGCCCCGTACAAGCGGCCCAAAGACGTGATTTTCATCGAGGAGATGCCGAAGAACGCCCTGCAGAAAATCCTAAAAAAAGACCTGCGTGAGCGTCCGTGAAAACCTCCGCATCGCCGCTCATCAAACAAGCCGTTGATTTTTTATCGTCGCATGAAACGTACGTGGTCGGGGGCGCCGTGCGCGAACGTCTGCTTAACCGCGGCATCTCCGATTACGATCTGATCCTGCCATCCGACCCAACGCTGGTCGCGCAGCGCTTCGCCGCCAAAATGGGCGGAACTGCGTTCCCGCTGGACCTGGAAAACGGAATTTCGCGCGTGGCCTTTCCGGGAAATATTCATATTGACTTGGCTAAACGCCAAGGGAAAGACCGGGACGAAGACTTAGACCGCCGTGATTTCACGGTCAACGCCCTCGCGGTGCCGTTGCATCGATGGCTGGACGCCAAATGGAAAGACGCGATCATCGACCGCCACGATGGACTTAAAGACTTGAAGAAAAAATCCCTGCGCGCGATTTCGAAAAAAATCTTCAAAGAAGACCCGCTCCGCGTTTTGCGCGCGTTCCGTTTGGGCGCCCAACTTGGTTTCGCCATCGACAAACAAACCCGCACGCTTATCAAGAGAGACGCGAAATTACTTAAACGCTGCGCACCGGAGCGCGTGCGCGACGAATTGATGAAAATATTCTCCACCGGCGACGCCTACGCGGTGATGAACGACATGAACTCACTCGGCGTCTTGGACGTTGTTTTTCCGGAAGCCGTCAAGCTGCGCAAGTGCGCGCCCGCGTACTACGGAAAGGGCGGTGTGCTCAAGCATTCGCTGGATTCGATCGGCTGCTACGAAGACGTCGTGCGCACGCTGGCCAAATGGTTTCCGCGGGTGCATAAGAAAGTTCGCGAACATATCAACGAACCCATCGGCGGCTACGCGCGCTCGGCGTATCTTAAGTGGGCGCTTCTTTTGCACGACGTGGGCAAACCCGCGACCGCAAAGATGATGGGCGGACGGCTTCGCTTCTTCGAACACGAACACGTGGGCGCCGGCGACGTTCAGAAAATGGCCATGCGCTACCGCTGGTCGAACACGGAAACCGTCCGCTACGAGCGGCTGGTGCGAAACCATATGCGCCCGGGGAATTTGGCCTCGCACGGCGAGGTGTCCGACAAAGCGATCCACCGCTTTTTCCGTGATTTGGAAGACGACGGCATCAGCATGCTTTTGGTCTCGCTCGGCGACCATTTAACGTATCTGTCGCCGAAGCAGCGCGGCAAAAAGAAGTCCGAACACGAACAGACCACCGTCCTAATGGTGAACCGTTTTTACACCTCGCGGGAAAAAATCCTGCCTCCCAAAATCCTTAACGGACACGATGTGATGAAAACATTCGGCCTTCCGCCGTCGCCGTACATCGGCGAGCTTCTGGAAGCCGTCACCGACGCCCAGTCCGAAGGAAAAGTCAAAACAAAAGAAGATGCGCTCGCGTTTCTCGCCGCCTATGTCAAAAAGAAAAAATAAACCCGATTTCCTGTCCATGGCGGCCTTGGAGGGCCTGCGCGGCATCAAACGAGGCCACGGCGGCCCGTTCGGCGCGGTGATCGTCAAGTCCGGGAAAATCATCGCCAGTGCTCACAACACGGTGCTGGGCACGAACGATCCGACGCGGCATGCCGAAGTGAACGCCATCAGCGCCGCGGCTAAAAAGCTGAGCAGCTACGACCTTAAGGGCTGTGCAATTTATTCGAGCACCGAGCCGTGCCCGATGTGCTTCAGCGCGATTCATTGGGCGCGCATTCCTAGAATCGTCTACTCCACGACGATCGGCGACGTAAAGAAGCTCGGTTTCAATGAGCTGACGATTTCAAACCAGACGCTGAAAAAATTGGGCAAGGCAAAACTGCGGTTAAAACGCGTGAAAAACAAAGCGTGCGCGGATTTGCTGGCCATTTTTGCGTCGCTTAAAAACCGGAGGACGTACTAACCATGGCCAACTGGAGCATGTATCACAACCCGCGCTGCGGCACTTGCCGCCTAACGCTGGAAATTTTCAAATTCAAAAAAATTCAACCGAAACTGATTGAATACCTGAAAGACGTACCGAGCGTGGAAGAGCTGGATGAATTGCTCAAAAAACTGAAGATGGAACCGGCCGAGTTGGCCCGGGCCAAAGAGCCGTTGTACCAGGAAATGAATTTAAAAGAGGCCAAGCTATCGCGGGCCGAATGGCTGAAGCTCCTGCATGACAACCCGATTCTCATCCAGCGGCCGATCGTCATTAAAGACAATCGCGCGATCATCGCCCGTCCGCCGGAAAAGGTGCACAAACTCTTTTGACCATCAAGGCCGTTCTTTTCGACGCCGGAGGAACCCTGCTTAAGCCGCATCCGTCTGTGGGCCGCGTTTACTCGGAAATCGCCGCCAAACATCGCGTCTACATGGAAGACGACGACGTGGAGAAGAAATTCCGCGCCGCGTGGAAGAAGCATAAAGCCGCCGGCAATAAGATGGACAAAGAGTGGTGGCGGGCGGTTGTGATGGACGTTTTCGAAGGCGAAGTCTTTAAGGACGCCGACGCGTTCTTCGACGGACTCTACAGCGCTTTCGCCGAACCGTCACGGTGGCGGATATTTCCCGATGTCGTGCCCACGCTGACGGAGTTGCGCAATCGCGGCATTACGCTGGCGATTGCCTCAAATTGGGACGACCGCCTGCCCAAACTCCTGCGCGAACTTGCGCTCTCACCGTATTTCGACAATCAGTTTATCTCGTCGTTCGTGGGGCACGTGAAGCCGGAAGCGGCTTTTTTCAATCACGCGTTAAAAATGATGGGGTTGGAAGCGGGAGACGTTGTGCACGTGGGAGATGACGCCGTGGAAGATTTAAGCGGCGCCGCGGGCGTGGGAATAAAAGCTGTTTTGCTGGACCGCAACGCGAAAGAATCGCGCGGCGACACGATCAATACCTTGGCCGACCTAGTTCGACTGGTCTAAATTCCACCACGGCTCGCTTTCCGAACCGGGGAAGATGATCACCGGTTCGCGGCCCTTGTTCTCAGGAGCCGACAAATCAATCTCATCTCCGAAACGCACGCCGAGACTGATGCGGTGGCGCGAATTCAGCTGGTCTGCCAATTCAAACGCATAGCTCAACTCCGTCTGGCCCATGCGAAAGCCCGCACCCAACGAAATCTGGTCGTCGTCCGGAACAATCTTGTATCCCGCACGAAACGCCAAGGGGCCCACTCCCGTCTCAATACCCAACGCCGGGTAAAACTGTTCTTGATTAAAGTGGTAAGGAGCGTCCAACAGAAGAAGCGTGCGCGCCTGAAACGGCAGGCCCATGGCCATACCCACGCGTGCGATGCGCGGCAGGTTTGAGCCCACGCCGTTGAATTCAAGCTTGGTGCCGATGTTCTGCAGCGCCGCGCCGAATTGAACGCGCGAGCTCATGCGGTAGCCGACGCCGAAATCCGCAGCGAGCGCGGTGGCTTTGTCGGTTTCGGCGAGTTCGGAGGAGAAATACTTTCCCGCGGTGCCGGCGGTGAAGCGGCCGAAGTGGCGGGCCATACCCAAGCTCAACACCAGGTCGCGCTGGGCTTTGACAACACTGGTCGTGTTGCCATCGGCGATTTCAATGTCGCCGCCGTCGTAGTAACCAACGGACAAGCCCAGGCCGTTTTTCTTGGCTGGGCGACCGACCAAAAATTGGCCGAACGCGTCATCGTTGATGCCTTTGTGATAAAGGAAGGAAGCGTGGCCTTTGCGCAACGTCGCGAGCGACGCGGGGTTATAAGAAAAAGCGGCAACGTCATCGGTGGCGGCGGTAAGAGCCTCGCCAAGCGCGGCCGGGCGCGCCGTGGGCGCTTCCAGCAAGCTCAGCGCCGCTTCCGTTTGGGTCGCGGCCTCAAGCGAGGCAAATGACAGTGCGGCTAAACCAAGAAGAACTGTCCACTTTTTCATACCGCCGCCTCCAAAAAAGACGTTATTGCGAAACAACCGCCTTCACTTTTACGCGTTCGCCGCCGATCTGGCAGTCAACCAAGTACGTACCGGGGGAAACCACGCTGCCGTTGTCGTCGCGGCCGTCCCACGTCGCCGTATAAGACGGCGTGGCGGAGACCGACGTGTTGACGAGCGCGCGAACCTGCTGGCCGAGACGATCGTAGATCACAATGCGCACCGGTGAATCCGCGGTCACGGCAAAGGTTATTTCGCCTTGTTCGCCGCGGCTCGGGCGGAAGAAGGTACCGCGCGACTGCGCTTTCGGCGTCAAAGAGCCTTCGGCGCCGGTACGGCGGGCCGACAGAGTAATTCCATATTCGTTCATGATGCCGCGCAGAACGTTCTCTTGAGCCGCCGTCGCGTAAGGCAGAACAATTTCAAACGCCTTTGCGAGGAGCTGGATTTCGTTCATGAATGAAGTGGCGTCGGCGGATCGCACGTAGGTCCCCGTCTGGTTCGAACCGCCGCGTTGAGCGGCGATCGGTGTGACCGCATGGAGATAGTCGAGCGTATCGCCGAAGATATTGACCTTCAGACGCGCGAAGTCATTCGAGACATCGATGCCGACGGTTTCAACTTGTTTCGCACCATTCTGCGTCGTGATGACGCGGACTTCGGAATCCTGAGGCGTGGTGATGGTGAAGTTTTGATCGGCTTCGCTTGCCATGACGGCGGCGGCCGCTGCTCCGGCGGCCTCAACCGTGACGGAGACCGTGTCGGCGCTGGTGAACTGGCCGTCAAACGCCGCGAGGCGCAGGCCATAGATGCCGGGCGCTTTGAAGTAGACCGTGGCGAACGGATCGGAAACGTCGCTGAAAACGACCTGATTGGCGTCGCCGTCGATCACCGACCACGTGAGGGTCAATGTCGCGGGCGGCGTCGGTTTGCCGTCGTCGGACACAGCGGAATTGAATTGTGTATTTGCTGTCGGCGGATCGATATCAGCAACATCGCAACCGGGCGTACCGCATTGAATGCCGTAATGATCGCGCCACACGGTGTAGTCGGCCGCATCGACAGAACCGTTGCCACTAATATCGGCCGGGGCGTACCACGTCGGGCTTGCCGGCGTGTTGCCGAAGTTGCGCTGCCAAACGAGGAAGTCATGCCCATCCACTTGACCGTTGCCGTGCTGCGTACCAATGGTGATCAACTGGTCCGGGCCGACGTTAACGGTCGGGGGGAGGTTCGGTAAAACATTCGGGCTTAAATATTCAACGCGGTCGATGTCGAATTGATCGGTAATTTCACCGACGAGGCCGGAATTCGTCCCGACCACAAAGAGATCGACGATCTCGGAGAGATCAAGAAGCGAGTCGCGCTGGCTGAACAGCGACAGCGGCAGGAGAACCTGCTGCCAGGCGCCGCCGCCAATGGGCGTCAGCGGCACACCGAGCTCGCTCAGGGTGACTTTCGCTTTATTAAAGTTGGGATCAATGTCCGTGCTGCGCAGCGCGATTTCCAAGTTGCGCGGCGAACGGACGAAGAAGCGTAGATAACCGGTGTTGAAGTGCTGCAGCGGCAAGCCGCCGGTGACGATGCCCCACGCGGCGAACGAATCGTTGGCCGGGGGATTCAAATTGTCGAGGGCGAACGTGGTCTGAATATACTCGGCCGGATCGCCGGCAACGCCGGTGTCGGGAATGCTTTCCACAAGCGCGCCGGTTTCGCTGCCTTCAAGGCCGGTGAACACCTGCAGTTCGCCGCCCGCGCCCGCGTCCGTGAAAATATTCCACACGCCGGGGAACGCCTGGTTCACAACCGAGCCGTTTAACGTGCCGACAACTGCGCCGGACTGCGCGCGAATGATACCGGTCGCCGGAGAACCGACGGTGCGGAGGAACGTGATCGGGCCGGAGGTTTGCGTAAAGGTGCCGAGTGAGGTGCTGGCAAAGCTCCACGTCGGGAAAATATCAACCGGGACGCCCGCCGCATCGAAGCCCGAAGCGGTGAACTGATTGATTAAACCGACCGGCATATTGGTGGCCGGAGCGGCACCGGAAATGGTGATGCTGGCCAAGGAGCCCGGGGTCTGCGTGTCCCAGCGAACGTTGTCGATATAAACGGTGCGCTGCAATTCGGCGGTCGGAAGCAGCGTGCCGGCAACAGAGAGAACGAAAAAGACTTTGGTGCGGGAAAGATCCGCAAACGGACGGCCTTTAGCGAGCGCCGAGAGCGGAATCACCACCGGCTGCCATTGACCGTTGAACGTCACGTAGTCGCTCAATTTTACGGAAGAGGTTTCTTTGCCCGCCGGAATATTTCCCGAACGGATGCCGAGCGTTAATTTGTTGCGCAATTCCGTCGCGGTGGCGTCGCCTTTGATCCAGAAACGAATGCTGCCGCTGTAATAGGTGCTCATGTCAAGCACATGGGTGTCCGGCGAGGCGCCGACGCCCCATTGAATGGCCATGCCCTGGAATTGTGTGCTTGCAGTTTTGCGTTGAAAAACCATTTTATTGTGTTTGCCGCCTTCCGGTGAAACGCCCGAGATGTCGGAAATAACGGGGAACGTGGCCGGATTGCCCGGGGTTTCCGAGAAAAGCAATAGATCGGAATTGCGAAGCGGATTGTCTTCACCAAGCTGGGCGCCGGTGTGCGTTTCGCTCAAAATGCCGAATTTATTGGCGATCGGCGTGGTGATCACGTCGACATTGGCCACGGCGGATTTGCCGTCGGTCGTGGCGGTGACGGTGCCGTCGGTGGTTCCCGCGCCGAGCG
Source organism: uncultured Elusimicrobia bacterium (assembly GCA_964499015.1). Lineage (GTDB taxonomy): Bacteria > Elusimicrobiota > Elusimicrobia > F11 > F11 > CAZCJA01. The sequence goes on along the minus strand of CAZCJA010000024.1, from coordinate 15,837 downwards.
TTAGAATCGACGCTTGGCCTTTGGCCGGAGACATGGTCCCAACGGTGCTGGTGAACGTCGGATACACCATAACAAGTTCGTTGTTGAAGTCGCGGCCTTCAACGGTAAATTCGCGCGACGTGTTCGGATTGGCCTGAACGGTGGTGGGGGTAATTACGAGAGAATTGACTGGTTTTGTCCAACGGATGTGATCCAAGTACACACTATGCGCGCCGCCGGCGTTTTCGTCGATAAAGATAAAAGGAATGCGCACGGTGGCCAAACGCGCCGGGGTTGCACCCAGGCTCGAAAGGAGAATAACTTGTTCCTGCCATACGTCGCCGGTGCTGGGGATGGTGATGCTCGGATCGGGTACGACACCCGAATATTGAATGGCGATTTTAACGGGGGCGACGCTTTTGAGCCAGAACCGGAGCGAACCACCCAGGTATTCGGTGTAGTTTTTAGAAGCGATGGTTTGGGAACCGGGGGAATTGGTGTTGATAATCCCCCAAAACGATGCCGACGCGGCGGGGACGGTCTGTTCGATGACCGTTTTGCCTTCCGGAGTGCCGGCGATGTCCGTTCTATTCAGGTTGGTGGTCCCGGCGGAGCCGCCGAAAATTTGCAGGTTGGTGAAGTTCGAGGGAGGAACGCCGTACAATCCGCCGTCTCCATAAATTTCTTTGGTCGCTTCGGCGTGAGCGCCCGCGGTAAGCGCTGCTATTAAGAGAACCGCTCTTTGGATCGTTTGGAACCATCTATTTTTCATAAGAATTCCCCTGTATGTAATTTCAGCTCTCTTTAGCCTGCTTAAGCGTAGAAGGTTAGGCATTAAGATCGCTTTAAGAAAATGTAAACCTTTTGTAACAAGCATGGAATGGACGCTGAAGATACGAACCTTATAGATAATCGTTCGTTTCTGGTTAGGGAGAATCCAATGTTCCGTCGACGATGGTACTTTATTTTTTTCGGATTTGTCACGTTTGTATTGATTGGCGTGGCCGGCACAGGCCTTTGGATAGAGCGCTTGGCCTCGGCGCCGGACTTCAAAAACCGCCTGGAAAAAGCTGCGTCCGACTATTTGGAGCGTCCGCTGACCATCGAACGGCTGACGTGGCGGCGCTGGCCCACCTGGAAGCTGACCGGGGAAAGCGTGCGGCTGTGGGAAACCGCTCCCAGACAAGCGGTGATGATCGAAGCGCCAACCGTGGAAGCGAGCATCACGCTCCTTTCCTTTTATAAGGCGGTCATCGGCATCTCCGATATCAAACTCATTTCACCGCGCTACATTGTGCGCGAGGATGCCAACGGCCGGAACAATCTCGCCGGCCTGATCGAAGACCTTCTGGAAAAACCCGACACGGCATCCCGCCAATGGGGCAAAGTCGTGTTCGCGCAGCTATCTATTAAGGAAGGCGCGTTTTCAGCGGGCAGCGCCCACATCATCATCAACGACGGCCGCATCAAATTTCTGACCGGCAAATCCAACTTCACCGGCGTCGTCACCAGTTCCACCGCCGCCGCCGACTTTGAGCTTGCCATCACGCCGTCACCGCGCTTCGAAGCGGTGCTTGACTTGCCCCAGGCGCGCGTGCGTTCCTCCACGGTCAAAAACGTCCACGCGGTGATCCGCCGCACCGGCGGCTCCTACACGCTGGATAAAACGCGGTTCGAATGTTTGGGCGGGACACTCGCCGTTAGCGGCACGTACGACACCACCGCCTCGACCGATGCGTTAAAGATCGACTGGCAAAGCGACGATATTCAGATCCGCGATTTGTTTGCGTTCGCCGGCTCCGAGGCCGAAGGATCGGGCCGCCTTGATTCCACCGGCAGCCTCACCAGCAAACCCGCCGATTTCCTGCGCTTTCTCAACGGCACTGTTAGCGTGCGCTTAAAAGACGGCTGGTTCGGCAACACCAAAGGCCTGCTGAAAGTTATCAGCCGTTTAAATCTCGCCACGCTTATCACTGAAGTGAAAGGCGATCATGTTTCGCGTGTGCCGTTCGATGACACGCGCGGCACGTTCAACATCATCAATGGCGTCGCCGCGACCACCGAGCCGTTCGTGCTCAAGAACAAGACGATGGAAATGGCGTTCATGGGGTCTTACAATTTGCCGGAAAAAACGATCGACGGACGGATTGTGGTCAACATCCTGCTGGTCACAGACGAAGTGATCAGCAAAATCCCGCTGGTCCGCGATATTTTGCTGGGGGGCGAAAAAGGGCTTCTGCCGATCTGGCTGTCGGTGAAAGGCGACGCCGCGGACCCGAAAATCAAAGTCCTGTCGATCAAGTCGATCGCGGCGCCGGTATGGAACACCATCGCCAACACGCTGAAAATCCCGCAGAAGGTCTTTGAGAAAATCACGGGCGAATAAGTCCGCTACCGTCCCGTGTCCTTATTATTTACAATTCCCGCACAAAGCGCGGGTGTAGTTCAATGGTAGAATGAAAGCTTCCCAAGCTTTAGACGTGGGTTCGATTCCCATCACCCGCTTTTAAAAAACGAAATGGCGATACCAGACATCAACATCGACATGATTTTATCGGACCCCATGCTCCTCGTCGGAGCCAGCTTGCTGGTGTTCGGCGCTCTTCTTTTTTTAATCTCACTGGTCAAACTCATCTCCGCGCCGCGTTCCGGCCGCAAAAAATTCGTTGTTCCGCATGAAGGGGAACACGTACCGCTTTTCAAACAAGAGCCTGAACCCTCGAACATCCCTGAACCACACTTAATCACGCCGGAGCCGCCGATGCCGGAGCCGGAAACCGTCCCGGATGAAGACATCGTCCCGATCGAGCTGAGAAGCTCCGTGCCGGAACAAGCCGCGCCCATGGACAACGGCGCCGCCGAAAAACCCGAGGAAAAAACCGTGGTGATGCACGCCGCGGAAACCGATTTACAGCTCCAGCTCGACATCATCGTCAGTCAGTTAAAAAATTTGAACCAAAAGATGAGCGAGCTCGAAGACCGGATTGAAAGCATTCCCGATGCGAACAACACCTCGCAGGACATCGCTGCGCTTAAAGAAGCGCCGGTCAACCCGGAAGACTACACCAAGAAACTTTTGAAGCTGGCCGAACACGTCATCATGCTTGAGAAAGAAGTGGCCCGCATGAAATCCGGCGGGGCGAAACCGCCGGTCATGCCGATATGAGCCGCCGGTTCTGGGCGTTTCTGATGATCGTTTCGCTACTCACCGCGCTGGGCGGAGGGGCGTTTCTTTATAAAACCCTCGTGGACCGGTCCGGAGTGGTCATCACCGAGCTTAGCCCGACGGATCCCATCGTTAATGGCGATGTGATCCAGGAAAGAGCCGCCGTTCCCGAAGAAAAACCCGTTGTCAGCGAACCCGTCCGCACCAAACGCAACATCCAGTTCGTCTATATCAACTCCACGGCCAAAGACGTTTTCATCATCGGCAATTTTGAGGGCAAGAAAAGTTCCATTAAGAAACCGATGGAAAAAAACAGAAACAAATGGACGATCACGCTGAAGCTTGACCCGGGAACGTACGAATATGCGTACCTGGTCAACGGCCGAAGCGTCCGCGATCCGTACAACAAGAAAACCGCCAACGGCAAGTCGGTCATTACGGTCAAACCTCTTCCGTCCAACTGATCACGAATGTCTTTGCTTAGGCGCTGCGCGCTTCTTTCTTTAACCGTTCTGCCCGTCTTTCTTTCCGCCCGCGAAATCGACGTGCCCACCAACGTTTCCGTTATCACGCGCGAAGATCTCGCCGGACACCCGGTTTACTCGGTGGCCGATGCACTGGACGGGATGGTCGGCCTTAACGTGGAGCGCGACGGTTCGCCCGGCACGCGCAGCCGGCTGAAGATGCGCGGCTCGTCCTCCGCTTCGCGTTCACTGATTCTTCTGGATGGCGAGCCGCTCACGCACGAATTCGACGGCAACGTCGACCTCTCGCAAATTCCGCTGTCTTCCATCGAACGCATTGAAGTGACTCGCGGCGGCGCCTCCGTCGCTTACGGCGCCGACGCCATCGGCGGCGTGGTGAACCTGATCACGCTGAAACCCGACCGCAAAGGCTTGGTGGCGGACGTCGCCACCGCGATCGGCCGCGACGGCTACAAGGACTCCTACGGACGCTTTGTCGGACGGTCCCGCGCCGGCGACCTGGCTTACGCCGCGGACCGCCAGCAATCAGGCGGCTTTATGCAGAGTGAAAGCTACACGGCGGAAAACCATTTCGGCAGCGTCACGCGCTCGTTCAACGGCAAAGGCTATTGGGGCGCCGATTACTTCTTCCAACAATCGCGCGTGGGCACGCCGAACGGCACAGCGCAGCCGTATGAATTATGGAACGGACATCTAGAGCAGGAAGGCATTACACCGAACGCCCGGCGCGAGCAGGAATTTCAAAACGCCAAGCTCCGTTTCGCCTCGCCGCAAATGTTTGGCGGCGCGTTTTATTTGACGCTCAAACAAGGTTGGGGGGACATCGAACTTTACGATGCGCCGGTCGCGCCCGCGCGACGCGACGAAGAAACGGTCTCGACCTTGGCCAATCTCAATTTTCAACACAGCGGCTTCGAGGCCGGCATGGAAGCGCAACGCCTTAAACGATCCATTCATCCGCGAAACCAAGATAGGTCGCACCAGAACAGCGCGTACGTGCTGAAGAAATGGTCGAATCAAAAGTGGACCGCGGTTCCCGGCCTGCGCTACGACAGTTTGGCGGAATCTGGAGGAATCGTCAGCCCGCGCCTGGCGTTCATGCTCACGCCGTCCGATAGCTGGCTGCTGTCGGCGACCGTCGCCCGCAACATCCGCAGGCCGACGTTCTCCGAATTGTTTTCCGGCGGCGGCGCGACGGCCAATCCCGATCTCGCTCCCGAAGAAGCGCTCAACTACGACGCCGGCGTCGAATGGTCGCCCGTCGCTTGGTTTAACGTTCGCTTAACCGGCTTTTCCACGAACGTGGACGAGGCGATCTTCATCAATGCCGCCAACCGCTTTGAGAACGGGGCAAAGGAACAAAACCGCGGCGTGGAAACCGAATTCTCAATCGGCGGCCCTGCCAGCCGTTTAAGCGCCGCCTGGACCGCGCAGAAGAGCGAACGCAAAACGCCTCTCACCGCAATGTTCGAAGCGACCGCGATGACGCCACAGCATATGGCCTTCGTAAAACACGAGCAAAAACTGCCATGGGCGTTAAAAATGACCAACGAAGTGCGTTACCAGTCGGAGCAGTTCGAATTGGACGGCCGCAACGCCACACGAATTCCGTCTTATTACACATGGAACGCCCTTTTCTCTTTCAAATTGTGGCAAGCTGACCTCTTCACCGGCGTGCACAACGTCACCAACCGCCGCTACGCCGACACATTTTTAACCGGATTGGCGCCGCAGCCGGCTCGGACGTTTTGGGGCGGGCTTGCCATTCGCTTCATCCAATGACAATTTCTTGACACACCGTCATAAAAGTCATACTTTTTCCGCTTCAAATTTTTCCTAACGCAAAAAAATTAAGGAGTCAACGCGCAAATTGAAAACCCTCGGACGACATCTTCTTGTTGAGCTGTACCACTGCGACAGCAAAGTGATCGGAGATGTCCGTAAAATCGAAGAAATCATGGTGGGCGCCGCCAAATATGCGAAGGCGCATATCGTCGATGTGGTGTTCCACAACTTCAATCCGAACGGCGTTTCCGGCGTGGTCGTGATCGCCGAATCCCACTTATCCATCCACACCTGGCCCGAATATCAGTTCGCCTCCATCGACATTTACACCTGCGGCGACACGATCAATCCCTGGAAGGCTTTCGATTACCTGAAAAAGCATTTCAAAGCCGGAAACGTGACCGCGCTCGAAATGAAACGCGGCTTCCTCAATAAACGAAATATCAAAGTGAAAGGCGGAAAATAATCGCGCCATGGCCACCCTAAAAAACAAAATCAACAACACGCAATGGTTTAAAGAGTGGTTCACGCCTCACGAATCGCACTCGCACCGCATTAAACGCTTTATCGTCCGCAAGCAAACCGCGTTCCAGAGCGCGATCGTTGCCGAATCGGAATCATTTGGGAAAGTTTTGATTTTGGACGGCGAGATGCAGTCGTCCGAAAACGACGAATTCATTTATCATGAAGTGCTCGTTCATCCGGGCCTGATGTGCCATCCAAACCCCGAGAGCATTCTTATCCTCGGCGGAGGGGAAGGCGCGACCGTCCGCGAACTCCTCAAGCACAAAACCGTCAAGAAAGTCACCATGGTCGACATCGACGGCGAAGTCATCGAATTTTGCAAAACCCACATGCACTCCTGGCATCAAGGCGCGTTCAATGACAAGCGCTGTAATTTGGTCGTCGGCGACGCGAAAAAGTTCATCGAGACCTCGAAAGAGAAATTTGACGTGATCATTTCCGACTTGCCGTCACCGATCGAAGGCGGCCCCGCGTATCAGCTGTATACAATCGAATTTTATCACGACATGCTGAAACGCCTGGAGAAAAACGGCGTGTTCGTGATGCAGGCGGGCTCGGGCAATCTGCTGCAGATTGAATTGCACCAGGTTCTCTATGCCACACTCAAACACATTTTTAAAAATGTCCGGCCGGGTTACGCGTACGTGCCGTCGTTTGACGTGCCGTGGGCGTTTTTAATCGCTTCCAACAGCTGTGACCCGATGACGCAGAACAGCGCGGCGGTCGACGCCGGGATTAAAAAACGGATCTCTGGCCCATTGAAATTTTACGATGGAGTGGCCCACGTCGGCCTTTTCCACGTCCCCAAATACCTCCGCAGCCTTCTTGGCCAAGAAAAACGCATCATCACCAAAGATAAACCCGTCTTCTTCTATAAATAAAAGCCTGTGACGCCTTTGCGTAAATCTCGTCGTCCATTGGACACCAACGGCCAAGATAAAACGCCGCTCTTGGACGTTCTCTTGGCGCGCGCCAAGCGCAAAGTGACATCGTTCCACACGCCTGGCCACAAAAACGGCCAAGGCATCGATAAAAAGCTCGCCTCGTTCACCGGCCGCAATATTTTTGCGCTCGACGTCACCGTTTTCCCGGAAGTCGACTCACTCCATGATCCCGTGGGTCCGATCCGAAAAGCCCAGCAGTTGTTCGCCAAAGCCTACGGCGTCGAACATTCATTCTTTCTTGTTAACGGATCCTCCGTCGGCAACATGGCAATGGTTATGGCAACCTGCCGTCCGGGCGATTCCATCATTATTTCGCGCAACGCGCACAAATCGACGCTCGGCGGCATTATCCTGTCCGGTGTCTGGCCGATCTGGATCCAACCGACAATCGACCAGAACCTGGACGTTATTTTTGACGCGACGCCCGAACAAGTCGAAAAAGCGCTGAAGCAATTCCCGGAAGCCAAAGCCGTATTCGTTACCAGCCCCACCTATAACGGCGTGGCCGCAAACCTAAAAAAAATCGCCGAGATATGCCACGCAAAGGGGAAGCTTCTTCTCGTCGACGAAGCGCACGGCGCGCATTTGAATTTTCATTCGGAGCTGCCCACCTCCGCCGTCGAAGCGGGCGCGGACATGGTGGTCCAGTCCACGCACAAAATTCTCGCGGCGATCTCGCAGGGCTCCGCCTTGCACGTCAATTCGAAGAACGTCGATTTAAGCCGCTTGCGCAAAATCTTGTCGATGCTGCAGACCACGAGCCCCAACTACGCGACTCTTGCGTCCTTGGACTTGGCGCGAAAACAGATGGTGTCAGACGGTGAAAAAATTCTTGGACGCCTGATCGATAACTGCGAACGAGCCCGCAACGAAATCAACAAGCTCAAAAATTTCACCTGTCTCACGCGCTCCGAGATCAAAAACCGCGGCTTTGATTTGGATGTCACCAAGATAACCATCAACGTGACCCGCACCGGCTATCCGGGCCAATACATCAGCGAGCTTTTGGCCAAGGACTACGCGATCCAGGTGGACGCGGCCGACCTTTTTAACCTGATCGCTATCACCGGAGTGGGCACGACCAAACAGGATTTGGACCGTCTGGTAGCAGCATTGACCGATATCGACAAACAGAAGCAAGGCGAGGCCCAGAACTGGGTGCTGCAGATCCCGTCTCTTTCGACCGAACTGGTGATGAACCCGCGCGACGTGTTCCTTTTGTACCGATCAAAACGCGTCCCGCTCCGTAAGGCTATTGGGCATATTTCAGCGCAGACGCTGACGCCGTACCCGCCCGGCATTCCGGTCCTGATTCCGGGGGAACGCGTAACGGCTGAAATTGTTGAATACCTGGAAGACCTGACGGAACGCGCGGTGCGAGTCTCCGGCCAAGAGGCCGAGGCCTTGCGTACCGTTAAGATTGTTTCCAACAAATAAATTAGCTAGAAGGAACGACCATGAAAAAGACAACCACCAAAAAAGCGGCTAAAAAAGCCCCGGCGAAACCCGTCGGCAACATTGATTTTTACCAGAAACGCCTCGAAATCATGAGAGACGACCTCTTGAAGACCGTTTCCAAGAAAAGAGAAGAGGCCCTCCCAGACGCCGATGTGGGAGATGAAGGCGATGTGGCGGCCCGCTCGGTCGCCCGCGATCTCGTGTTTGAACTGACCGACAACGAAAAACATTTGCTTGATGAAGTGGAAGCCGCCTTGCGCCGCGTGGAAAAAGGCGTGTTTGGCATCTGTGAAGCCTGCGGCGACCAAATTAAAATACTCCGCTTGAAATTCATGCCGTACGCGCGTTACTGCATCAAGTGCCAAGCCCGTTTTGAACATAGCTAAAGCCAACCCATCCCTCTTAAAAATCGACGCCGTTCTGCCGTCCCAAACCCGGGGCGGCTGCGTCGCGGCGTTTGTCCATAACAAATCCAAAAAAGTCCTCGGTTCATTCGTGCACGGCAGCCGCATTGAACGCGCGCTGGCCGATGCGATCAGCGATGGTTTCGAGGGAAAAACCGGCCAGACCGCCCTCGTCCGCACCGCCGACAAAAATCTCTCGCGCGTGCTCTTCATCGGCCTCGGCGCCGAAAATAAAGCCACGCTGGAAACCGTCCGCCGCGCCACCGCCGCCGCCATTCGCCGCGCGGCGCAGATCGGCGCCGCCCAACTCGCTTTGCGCCCGCCGGTCATCGGCTCCGCGCTACTCTCTGCGCAAGCCGCCGCTGAGGGCATCTGGCTCGGCAACTACAAATACATGCGCTACAAAACGCAGAGCGTTAAAGCCGATAAGCTTGCGTCCGTTTCCTTTATCGCCAAAGACGCCGCTGAGCGCACGCAGTTTAGCGACGGCATCGCCATCGGTCGCATTTTCGCCGACGCCACTATTTTTGCCCGCAACCTGATCAACGACGGCCCGAGCGACACCACGCCGGAAATTATGGTCAAAGCGGCCCGCTCAATCGCCGGCGGCGCGATCAAACTCAAAGTTTTCGACAAAAACCAAATCACCAAAATGGGCATGGGTGGGCTTCTCGGCGTGAACCGCGGCAGCGCACAGCCCCCGGCGTTTTTGCACTGGAGCTACAAACCCGCGCGCGGACCGGTTCGCCGCAAAATCGGCATCTGTGGAAAGGGAATTACGTTTGATTCGGGCGGACTGTCGCTCAAACCGCCGAAATCCATGGAGACAATGAAAATGGATATGTCGGGCGCAGCGGCCGTGTTTGCGGTCTTTAAAGCGCTCGCCAAACTGAAACCCCAGGTGGAAGTGCATGGCTTCACACCACTCACCGAGAACATGCCGGGCGGACGGGCGACCAAGCCGGGCGATATTTTGACCACGATGCGAGGGAAAACAATTGAAGTACTGAACACCGACGCCGAAGGACGGCTGGTTTTGGCGGATGCCCTGTCCTATGCCTGCCGCCAAAACGTCGATGAAATCCTCGATTTGGCCACGCTCACCGGCGCCTGCGTTGTGGCGCTTGGAAACGACATCGCGGGAATCATGGGAACGGATCAAAAACTCGTGGCGAAAATTAAAGCCGCCTCACAGTTATCGGGGGAAAAAGTTTGGGAATTGCCGCTTGAGGACGAATACAGAAGCCATATGGACAGCCCCATCGCCGACATCAAGAACATTGGCCGGGCCGGGGAAGCGGGCACAATCATTGGAGGACTGTTCCTCAAAGAGTTCGTGGACGACGGGAAACCCTGGGTCCACATCGATATTGCCGGTCCGGCCTGGACCGACGGTCAGAACGCCCTGTCCGCCCCTGGGGGCACAGGAGTTATGGTTCGTACACTTTTACATCACATTCTCGCGTATAATTAGCCCCTCATGACGCCGCTCGAAACACCCATACAAAACAAAGTTCTACGGATCGGCCACACGCCGGATCCGGATGATGCTTTTATGTTTTACGGTTTCGCGTCCGGCAAAGTTTCTATTCCCGGCCACACCATCGAACACGTGCTTGAAGACATTCAGACGCTGAACGGCATGACGATGAAAAACGAAATAGAAGTGAGTGCCGTCTCGGCCGCGATTTATCCGGCGATCCGCAAACACTATTGGATATTGCCGATGGGCGCCTCCGTCGGCCGCAACTACGGCCCCGTGGTCGTGAAACGCAAAGGCGAGAACCCCAAGACGCGGCGCATTGGCATTCCGGGAAAATACACCACCGCCGCGCTATTGCTTAAACTCCTCGCGCCGGGCTATGAACCCATCGAATATCGTTTTGACGCCATTCCCGCGGCCCTCCAAGCCGGCGAAATCGATTTTGGATTGTTAATCCACGAAGCGCAGATAACCTACGAAACGATGGGCTTTGAAAAAATCGTCGACCTGGGCGTCGCCTGGATGGACGAAACCCAACTGCCGATTCCGCTCGGCCTCGATGTGGTTAATAAAAATTTGGGCCGCGACTTCGCGCTCACCGTCGCCAACGCGCTGCGCACCAGTATTGAAATTGCGCACAAAGAGCGCAGCGCAGCCGTCGACTACTCCCTTAATTTCGGACGAGGGCTGGCCAAGCCCCTCGGCGACCGTTTTGTCGGTATGTACGTGAACGACGACACGCTCAATATGGGCGATGACTGCGAGAAGGCGCTCAACCTGTTGTTTGATAAAGCCTATCGCGCGGGCATTTACCCATCGCCGACGATCGTCGACATTTTGCGTCCGTAACCACTGAATGCAATTCTCCGACCTTAATCTCCATCCGCTCATCATGCAGGGCTTAAATGAACTGGGCTTCACCACGCCCACGCCCGTCCAAGAACACGTTATCGCCGATGCGATGCAGGGCACCGACATTCGCGCCTGCGCGCAAACCGGAACGGGAAAAACCATGGCTTTCGTGTTGCCGGCCTTGCACCGCTTGCTGACGAATCCGCCTGCACACAAGCCGTCGGTACTGGTAATGGTGCCAACCCGCGAGCTCGCCGCCCAGGTGGCGCGCGTGGTCATGGAAGCGGGAAAATATACGGGCGTTCGGTCCGTACTGATTCTCGGCGGCGCCAATTTTGACCGCCAAGTTAAAGGGATCCAGTCCGGCGCGCAAATCGTTGTGGCCACGCCCGGGCGCCTTCTCGATCATATGCGGAGGCACACGATCACATTGAAAAATATTCAAACCCTCATTTTGGACGAAGCGGACCGCATGCTCGACATGGGCTTTTTGCCGGACATCCGCGCCATCATGTCGGCCTGCACAACGAAAAAACAAACCATGCTTTTTTCGGCCACGTTCCCGCCGGAAATCCAACGCTTGGTGAGTTCGTTCTTCGTGAACCCGAAGACCGTCGACCTTGCGCCGTCAATCCCGGCCAACACCGTCACTCAAATGATTTATCCGGTCTCAAGCAGCCAGAAAGAAGCGTTCCTCTATGCCCTAATCGATCAAGCCAATATTTCGTCCGCTTTGATTTTCTGCCGCACCAAACACGGCGCCGACCGCGTGGGCAAAGGCCTCAGCAAGATCGGCAAATCGGTGACGATCCTGCACTCCAACCGCAGCCAAACCGAACGCAACGAAGCCCTCGCCGGCTTCTCCGCCAAGAGATACCAGATCATGGTGGCCACCGACATCGCTTCCCGCGGCATCGATATTAAAGAAATCAGCCACGTGATTAATTACGACGTGCCGCAGCATCCGGAAGACTACGTCCACCGCATCGGCCGCACGGGCCGCGCCGCCGCCACCGGCGACGCCTTCACCATCGTCTCGCCCGATGAAGAACCGTATTTGAAGCGCATCGAACGATTTATTAATAAAACCCTGCCGCGCGGGGTTCTGCCGACCTTCCCGTACTTGGTTCCGCCACGCTTGATTGTTAAGCCCAAGCCGTTGTCGGAAAGCTTCGGACGGGCACGGCGCCGCATTCCAACCTCGCGACACGGCCGGTTTCGCTAAACAGGAGGTCCTCTCTTTATGGCAGACATTCGCGCCATTAATGAAACAGTCCGCAAAGAAAGCGTCTTCGTCGAAGAGATGTTCGGCGAGATCAGCAAAGTCATCGTCGGCCAGCGTTATTTGCTCGATCGCCTCATGGTCGGGCTTTTATCCGACGGGCACATCCTTCTCGAAGGCGTTCCGGGTCTCGCCAAAACCCTCGCGGTTAAAACGCTTTCCGAAACCATCGACGCCAAATTTCAGCGCATTCAGTTCACGCCCGACCTTTTGCCGTCCGACTTGATCGGCACGCTGATCTACAATCCGAAATCGGGGGACTTCACCGTTCGCAAAGGCCCTATTTTCGCGAACATCGTGCTCGCCGACGAAATCAACCGCGCTCCGGCCAAAGTGCAGTCGGCCTTGCTGGAAGCGATGCAGGAGAAACAAGTGACGATCGGCGAAACAACGCACATGCTGCCGTCGCCGTTTCTGGTCCTGGCCACGCAGAACCCCATTGAGCAAGAAGGAACCTATCCGCTTCCCGAAGCCCAGGTGGACCGCTTCATGCTGAAGCTCTCCATCACGTACCCGAGCCGCGAAGAGGAAAAACTCATCCTCGAGAAAAAACAAATCGCGCCGGAGAAAGTGCGCCACATCATTACGCCGGAACGCATCGAACAGGTGCGCCAAGTGGTGCGCGACGTGTACATGGACGAAAAAATAAAGGGGTACATCCTCGATCTCGTGTTCGCGACGCGCGAACCCGAAAAATTCAATTTATCCGACATGAAATCGCTTTTGTCGTACGGCGCCTCGCCGCGCGCGACGATCGCGCTCGCGACCGCCGCCAAGGCGTTCGCGTTCCTGAAAGGCCGCGGTTACGTCACGCCCGAAGACATCAAATCCATTGGACCGGACGTTCTGCGCCACCGTTTGATCCCCAGCTTCGAAGCCGAAGCGGAAAACAAAACGTCGGACGATCTTTTGCGGCAGATCTTCGACGTGGTTGAAGTTCCATGAGCCATGGCCGCTTCCACGCCCACCGGAACTAGTCCCAGCGAGATTCTCCGGCGCACCCAGCGGATCGAAATCCGCACGGCGCGGCTGGTCAATGAGCTGTTCGCCGGCCAATACCACTCCTCGTTTAAAGGCCGCGGCGTCGAATTCCACGACGTCCGCGAATACGTGCCCGGCGACGACGTGCGCACCATTCATTGGGCGCTCACCGCGAAAATGGGCCAGGCCTACATCAAACGCTTCACCGAAGAACGCGAGCTCACCATCATTATCGCCGTCGACATCTCCAATTCGCACGCCTTCGGCACCGTCCGCCGCTCCAAGGCGGAACTCGCCGCCGAACTGGTTTCGCTGATCGCTTTTTCGTCGCTCAAGAACAACGATAAAGTCGGCCTCCTGCTCTTCTCCGACCAAATCGAGGCGTACATACCGCCGCGCAAATCCCGCAGCCACGCACTGCGCCTGGTGCGCGACGTGCTGACGGTCCAGCCCAAAAGCGCCGGCACCAATATCAACCTGGCGCTGCAGCATTTAAACCGCATCCAAAAGAAGAAAGCGATCGTATTTCTGTTGTCCGACTTTATCGATCAAGGCTTCGAACAGACGCTGGCCATCACCCAGCGCCATCACGACACCATCGCGTTTGTTTTGTCCGACCCGCTGGAAAAGAAATGGCCGCAGGTGAGCCGGCTGCTGGTCCAAGACGCGGAAACCGGCCAGCGAATGATTTTGCGCGGGGGACGGAAAGATTTTAAAAACGTCTATGAGATCGCGATGGCCAGTGAAAAAAGGAAACTTACGACGTTTTTTCGGAAAATCAAAATGGACCACGTGTTCTTTGCCACCGATAAAGATTACGTGAAACCGCTGATCGCTTTCTTCCGCGAGCGCGCAATGAGGTTCCGCCGATGAAAAAGGCGTTCTTTCTTTTGATGGCGCTCGCGGCGGCTCCGGCAATGGCCGAGCCCACGGTCAAATTGCGCATGGACGTCAGCCCGCGCGATATCACGATCGGCGACCCGGTGCGCTGCAACATCACGGTGATCTTCTCCAGCGCGCTCAAACCGATTCCGCTGGCCGCGCCCGCGACGGGACAATTCGAACTGCTCGCGGCGCTCACGCCCGAAACGCGCCTGTTGCTGAACGGCGACGTCGAAATGACCTATCCAATTATTGTCACCACGTTTTCCACCGGCACCGTCCCGCTGCCGGCGTTTACCGTCGGCTTCACCACGCCAGATCAGCAACACGTTGAGGCGCGCACACAACCGCTGGATATTAATGTTCTCTCGCTTCTGGCCAAACACGGCGATGAGGGGAACTTGCGGCCGCTCAAGGGAACGTTTAATTACCGCTCTTATGCCTGGGTGTGGATGCTACTGCTGGTTCTATTTTTGGCCGGGGCCGCGTACATCGCTTACCGCGTGATGCGAAAACAGAAAGGAGAAACCACCGAGGACGCTGGACCACCCATACCGCCGGAAGAAGCGGCGTTTGCCGCGCTGCGCGAACTGGAAAACTCCGACTTGCTGGCCAACGGGAACGTCAAAGAGTATTACATCGGCCTCTCCGCCATCGCGCGCACGTATTTGGCGCAGCGTTTCAACAATACATTCATGGAACGCACCACCTCCGAACTACTGGCGGAGGTGCGCAAACTTGACCTCCCGCTCGACACCACGCTTATCTTGCGCGTCTTTATCGAAAACAGCGATTTGGTTAAATTCGCAAAATTCACGCCGTCCGAACCGCAAGTGAATGAGGACGTGGAACGCGTGCGAAAATTCATCACGCAGACAACACCTCAAAAAGCCGAAGCGCCGGCTGAGGAAACGATTCCCGTATGAGATGGGCGAACCCCGAATATCTGTGGTTCCTGCTCGCCATTCCGGCGATATTGACCTACTTATTCCTGTTCCGCGCCGACGATTTGCCGGAGCTGCGCTTTCCGTCCACCAAGCGCGTGCCGGGGGAAAAGAAGGAGCGCAAATGGGACATGGGCGTGCTCGTGCTCGGCTGTTTGCGCGCGGCCGCGGTTCTTTTCTTGATTTTGGCGCTGGCGCGACCGCAGCGGGGCCTGCGCTCCGAAGAACTCTCCGCCAAAGCCACCGATATCATGGTTTGCTTGGACGCATCGCGCAGCATGCTTACGCTTGATTTCAAACCCTCCAACCGTTTTGAGATCGCCAAAAAAGTGATTTCCGATTTTGTCAAAGGCCGCGAGCACGACCGGATGGGCATTGTTCTCTTCGCCGAGCACGCGATCACCCAATGTCCGCTTACTCTTGATCGAACGGCGCTCCTGAATGTCGTTGAGAACGTAAAAATCGGCGCGATCCCGCCGGACCAGACCGCGATCGGCGTCGGCATCGCCACCGCGGTGAACCGCCTGAAAAATTCCGCCGCCAAAAGCAAAGTGATCATTCTCGTCACCGACGGCGTTAACAACGCGGGGTCGGTGGATCCGGTCACCGCCGCGCGCACCGCGACCGCTTACGGCATAAAAATTTACGCGATCGGCGCGGGCTCGCC
>CAZCJA010000023.1:18426-31301 GCA_964499015.1 uncultured Elusimicrobia bacterium | reverse complement strand
CCTCCGGCTCTGCCAAACGCGCCGCCGAACATGTCGCCGAAAATATCACCGAGATCGCCGAAGTCAAAGCCCTGCGCTCCACCGAAACCGCCGGGGCCAGGCCCCGCATTGCCCACGCCCGCGTGGCCATACTGGTCATAGAGCTGTTTCTTCTCGGCATTCGAGAGAACGCTGTAGGCCTCGTTGATTTCTTTGAACTTTTCGGACGCGTCTTTATTCCCCTGATTTTTATCAGGATGGAATTTGATTGCCAGCTTGCGATAAGCGGCCTTCAGTTCTTCGGGCGTCGCGGTTTTCGCAACGCCGAGTGTTTCGTAATAGTCGGCTTTGGACATGAAGTGTTTTTACTTCTTCTCCTCATCGACAATTTCCGCGTCCACAACGTTATCGTCTTTCTTCGTCTGGCCGTTGCCGTTGGATTCTCCGCCGGCCTGCCCCTGCGCTCCGCCTTGCTGCTTCTGCGCGGCGGCTTTGTACATTTCTTCGGCCAGCTTATGCGACGCCTTTAAAAGTTCGTCTTTGGACGATTTGATCTTGTCCAAGTCCTCGCCTTTCAGCGCTTCGCGCACGTCGGCGACCGCTTTTTCAATTTTTGCTTTATCGTCGGCGGAGACCTTATCGCCGGCTTCTTTCAACATGTTTTCAACGTTGAAAGCGACGCTGTCGGCCTCGTTGCGGGTTTCAATTTTTTCCTTGGCCTTTTTATCGTCGTCGGCGTATTTTTCCGCTTCTTTCACGGCTTTTTCCACGTCCTCTTTGTTCATCTTCGTCGAGGCCGAGACCGTGATGTTCTGCGATTTATTGGTCGCCAAGTCCTTCGCGGCCACGCTCAAGATGCCGTTGGCGTCGATATCGAAGCTCACTTCGATCTGCGGCACGCCGCGCGGCGCGGGAGGCAAGCCGGTCAAGTCGAACTTGCCGAGCGAAATATTGTCTTTCGCCAGCGGGCGTTCGCCTTGAAGAATATGGACCGTGACCGCCGGTTGATTGTCCGCGGCGGTGAAAAAGACCTGCGATTTTTTCACCGGGATTGTGGTGTTGCGGTCGATGAGCTTCGTGGTCACGCCGCCCAAGGTTTCGATGCCGAGCGAAAGCGGAGTGACGTCCAAGAGCAGGACGTCTTTCACTTCGCCGGTCAGAACTGCCGCTTGAACCGCGGCGCCGAGCGCCACGCATTCCATCGGGTCAATGCCGCGTTCCACTTTCTTGCCCACCGTGTCTTCCACGAATTTCTGGATGATCGGCATGCGCGTCGGACCGCCGACCAAGATGATCTTGGTGATGTTCGAGGCGTTCAGTTTGGAGTCGGAAAACGCCTGTTCAATCGGGCCTTTGCAGCGGTCGACGATCGGCTTCACCAACTGCTCCAGCTTGGAGCGGGTGAGCTTAAGGGTTAAATGTTTGGGACCGGACGCGTCCGCCGTAATAAACGGCAGGTTGATGTCGGTTTCAAGCGTGGTCGAGAGTTCGATCTTCGCTTTCTCCGCCGCGTCTTTCAGGCGCTGCACGGCCATCGCGTCGTTGCGCACGTCCATGCCGCTTTCTTTTTTGAATTCATCGGCGATAAAGTCGATCAGAATTTTATCCATGTCGGTGCCGCCGAGCTGGGTGTCGCCGGAAGTGGCCACAACCTGGAACACGCCGCCGCCAAAATCCATAATGGTCACGTCGAGCGTTCCGCCGCCCAAGTCGAACACCATGATTTTCTCGTCGCTGTTTTTCTTGTCAATGCCGTACGCCAAGCAGGCGGCCGTCGGTTCGTTAATAATGCGAACGATGTCCAAGCCCGCGATCGTGCCGGCGTCTTTGGTGGCTTGGCGCTGGTTGTCGTTGAAGTACGCGGGAACGGTGACGACGGCTTTTTCAACCTTCGTGCCCAGATACGCTTCCGCGTCGCGCTTCACTTTCTGCAGGATAAAACCCGAGAGCTGCTGGGGCGTGAATTCTTTCCCGTACACTTTGTACTTAAAGTCGGTGCCCATTTTCCGCTTAAACGCGGACACGGTGCCTTCGGGGTTCGAGATGGCCTGGCGGCGCGCCGGCTCGCCGATCAAAAGCTGCGAGTCGTTGCCTTTGGTGAAGGCCACATACGACGGGAACGCTTTTCCGCCGAGCGTCGTGCCTTCGGCCGACGGAATAATCGTCGGCTTGCCGCCTTCCATAACGGCGGCCGCCGAGTTTGATGTTCCAAGGTCAATTCCAATTATTTTTGACATGTTATTTCTCCTTTCATTCTTTGGCGCGGGGCTTTACAGCCACTTTTACGCGCGAGGGTCGAAGCACGCGGTCAGCCAGTTTGTAGCCGCGTTGAATTTCTTCAACGATCTGCCCTTCTTCGGCGTCGTCGCGAACGTCCTGCGCGACAGCTTCGTGAAGGTGAGGGTCCATCTTTTCCCCCTTGGACTTAATCGGCACAACTTTCTGATCCGCTAAAAATTTTTCGAACTGCTGGCGAACAAGCGTGAGGCCTTTCTTGATCGCGTCCAAATCGGTCGCTTTATGGCTCGCGTCTTCGGCGTGCATCAGCACGTCGCTGAGCTCAATCACCTGCAAAAGCACGTCTTCCCGGCCCGCCATGCGCGCGTCCACGGTCCGCGTTTCGGCGCGTTTGCGGAAATTGTCGAACTCCGCGCCTTGGCGCAAAATCTGGTCGTACAGTTCCTTCTCTTTCGCCTTGCTGGCGTCAAGCGACTGTTTCAGGATCTCAAGCTCGGACAATTTCTGCGCGAGCTCCGGCTGAATCTCGTCCAAATTTCCCTCTTTCGGTTGCTCAGTCATGGGTATCGTCTTCAAGCATCGGTTTCTGCCCCAGCGCGCGGTTCACAAGTTGCGCCACCGTGTTCACAATCGCCATCATGCGCTCGTATTCCATTCGCTTCGGGCCCAAAATTCCGAGCACGCCGACCAGCCGGCCGTTCATTTCATAGCTGGATGAAACCACGCTGAAATTCTTTAGTTCCGGCGAGGTCTCAAGACCTATACGCACCTGCAAGCCTTGCTTCTTGATCTCTTTGTTTAAAACTTTGCCGAGCGTCTGCTTCTCATCGACAAGGCGCGCGAAATGGCTCATCGCCTCGTAATCCTGAAACTCCGGGAATTTGAGGATATTGCTCGCCCCTTCCACATACAAATCGGCGATGGGCGCGGGGCCGAACAGTCCCTTGGACAATTCGCGCAAAAACGCCTCACGGTTGCTTTGCTCGACGTTAAAACGGTCCAGTTCAATCAAGAGACGGCTTTCCGCCTCATCGAATTTAAGACCGGACAAACGCTCGTTCAAGAAATGCGAGGTCGCGCGCAAGGTTTCGTCGTTCGGCGTGTGAGCGACTTGAATCATCTGGTTGCGCACGAGGCCCGTGTCGGACACCAGCACCGCCAGCACCTGCGTTTCGCTGACCGGTACCAGTTCGATGCGGCGCAATTTCTCCACATCCACGGCCGGCGACAGCACAAAACCCGTGCAGTTCGACAACGACGACAAAACGCGCGTTGTCGATTGCATTAAATCGTTGATCTCGCGCATGCGGTGCGAATACTCATCGCGAATGCGGCGCTCTTCCTCCACCGCCAGTTGCTGAATGTTCACGATGGAGTTCACATAAAAACGGTAGCCGCGATCCGTCGGCACGCGGCCGGCGGACGTGTGCGGATGTGTCAGAAACCCTTCTTTCTCCAATTCCGCCAAGACGTTGCGGATGCTGGCCGGAGAAAGATTTAAAGCGTAGTTATCAACGATGGTGTTCGAGCCGACCGGTTTGCCCGTCTTAATATAAAGATGGACCACCGATTGGAGGATTTTTTCCTTCCGCTGTTGATGTTCGTCTGTCGGTAATATTCTCATAGCACTTAGCACTCAGAGTTATTGAGTGCTAGGAGTATAGCAGGGTCGACGGAAAATTGTCAAGCGGGGGCTGGGATTGCTACTTTTAAAAACGACGCTAAAAATCGATGATATTGTTATATTTTGCGCAGTTCGCTGAGGCGGGAGTTGATATAAATGACATGTGGCCACACTTTTATCTGCTCTTCATAAAAGGCGCGCAGCTGCTGCGGCGTGGTAATGCCCAGGCGAGCCAATTCATTGCGCTCGTAGACAATGCCCAACAAATTTTGAATGGGACGATCTTCCGGACCCATCCCGTTGGGCATCAGCTGCAAAAGAACGATCGGATTTTTATCGCGGCCGCTTTCGGCCTGGACTTCCAGATGCGCCAGTTTCAAATGCAGTTCCCAAAACGCGCACATCCGTCCAAACGCCTCCGGCGACATCGAAAGCCCGCCATATCCCGCGATGCGATTGGCCTCAAAGACATTCACCATCACATGAGTGATTCCCATTTCGGCCATTTTCGTCGCCATCTCTTTGGGCGATGCCGACTCTTCGCTTAGACGCACCAAAATGCCGCGGTCGTACACGCCGGAATACGTATGACGCACGCTGATTGGATACGCCTTCTCTTCCCCCACCAGCAAAACCTTGTCCGTGGGCAAGAAGTTCTTCTCCATAAACGCATACATCTGATTGGACGGGTTGGGGTTCATTCCTTGATGATAATGATTCACAAAATCAAAGCGGCTTTCGCGGCCGAGCAGAACGTTCCTCGGCTGATAGGAATTGCCGATCAAGACATACGCCCACGAAACATTTTGAAGAAGGCAGAACGCCACGATAAACAACGCGCCGAACCGTTTTAAAGCGGAGCGGTCGCTGAAGTAGCCATCGAGGCCAAGCGCAATGAAGCAGGCCAGCGCGGTAAACGCCGGCAAAACATAGCGCGTGAGGCGCGTCATCGATAATGCGAGCACGCAAACGACCAAAACGAAAATGCCGATGACGCGGAACGCTTGCGGACGTTCGCGAAAGAACAGCGCGAACGCCAGCGGCAAGCAGGCGAGAAACATCGGCCCCTGAAATGAAAGCGACGAGCGCTCCGAGATCGACAAATCCCAGAGCATCTTCGGAATGCCCAGCGCATTCTTCGGCGTTAAGCCGTAGTTTTCGTTGCGCAGAATCTCGTAACGCCACGGTGCCAACGTTTCCCCTCCAAAAATTTTCGACAGGAACGGGTAAAGAGGATTTCCGGTTTCGACCCAGTTCTTAATGAACCACGGCGACAGGATCGCGACGACGATTCCCGCGAACAGGGCCGCCCACGCGAGATACGTTTTCAGCGAAATGCGCTTCATAATAAGGAGAACCGTCAGCGTGATGCCGATGGAAGCGGGAACATACGCGGCGGTGTACTTGGAAGCGGCCACCAGGCCCGAGAACACCGCCGACAAAATAAACCACGGCAATTTAATCTCATCGCCTTCAAAGGCAAAATAGAAAGCGGCGAAGGCCAGAAAGCCGAACAGACTGACGCCCAAATCAACGCCGCTGGTCCAAACGTTCATCTGAGCCGTCGGAATCGAGCAAAATAAAACGGCGGCCAAAAGCCCGACAAAGCGTCGTTTTAACCGCAAACCAAGAGCGAACATTCCTCCAATTGTCAGCGTCATGAAGAACAGATGGGTGAGTTTGGTGACCATTTCGTCCTTCAACGCCAGCCCGAGCAGGTGCACCATCTGGATTGTCAGCGGAAATTTCGCGGTCATCAAATGTATCGGCGAGAGCCTGTGCTCATGGAGATAAAAATTCGGGGCGCCCAAATGATAAACGAGTGCGTCATAAAACAGCTCCGGCACAAACGCCATAACGAAGTCGGTGGCCAGCAAGAAGAGAAGGACAAGGCCGAGGAACGTTCCGCCGCCCCCTGGAAATAAGGTTTGTTTGATTTCGGACGGCAGCGCGCGCAGGCGCTCGCGTTCCGCGGAGCGCGAAAACCACGCCACCGCGCCCGCAAACAGCGTAAGCACAACGCCCATAACGACCTGTTTGTACATAAATCCGGCCGCCGTTAACGCGAGCGCCGCGTATGCGAGCGCGCCGTAACCCACGGCGGTCGAGAAGACCACTAACTCCAAGGACGACGCCCAAGACGTGAACTTCAATAGAAGCAAACGGCCGACCAAAAAGGCCGACGCAGCGAGGGCGATAAAGAAGAACAGGGCGGTGATGTAGTCGAAGAGCGCGGGGAACGTCGGCAGGAACGCGCCGTCGCCGCTTAAAAGCCGGTCGAGGACGACGAGATAGGAAAACGGCTGTTTCTTATAAAACTGGATGCAAACAACAAGCGCCCAAACTATGCCCGCGCCCAACAGCCACCACAACGCTGTGGGCTCATTTTGAACCGGCGGCTCGACAACGGGAGCGCGCTTTTTGTCTTTTCGGCTCAGGCGTCCAACCTCTCGGAAATGGCGGCGATACGTTTGCCTTGAATGACGATCGAATCGGCAAGCAGGCCCACGAGGATAATCAGAATCCCGCTCATCACGATAATCACATCCAAACTACCGATCCACTTATAGACCAGCCAATCGTAAACCATCTTGATGAAACCGATGGAAATCACCATCGCACTCAACGGGATAAAGATGCGCAGCGGCGAGAAGTACATGATCGTGCGGATCACGAGAGAAATGTAGTTGTACGTGTCCTTAAACGGCGCGAACGTCGATTTCCCACCCCCGCGCTTATAGTAATCGATCGGCGAAAAAAGGACTTCATGGTTGTTGCACAAAAACGCCAGTGTGATGGTGCTCTCCCAGGAATGGCCTTCCGGCAGCAAATAAAAATACTTGAGCGCGATTTTCTTACGGATCACACGCAGCCCTGAATTTAAATCGGGAATTTTATGCTGTGATAAATACGAGGCGAGCTTGCGGATCATCAGCTTCGGAATATAGCGGTGAGGGAGTTCCATCACCACATTTTTACCGATGCGCGCGCCGACCAGCATATCGGCCTTGGCGTCCTGAAATTCTTTAACGAGCCGTGGAATCTGATCGTTCGG
The DNA here is from genome assembly GCA_964499015.1 of uncultured Elusimicrobia bacterium. GTDB lineage: Bacteria > Elusimicrobiota > Elusimicrobia > F11 > F11 > CAZCJA01. Next base: position 24,405 of record CAZCJA010000023.1, on the reverse strand, counting down.
GTAGGTGCCGTCAACGTCGGTGGTCACCACAATCTCACCCTTGGCTTCGCGAATGCCCCGTTTGCGCGTCGCGCCAACACCCAAGTTCCGCTTGTGCCGCACGATACGCACACTGCGTTGAGCGGCAAGTTCCGAGGTTTTGTCGGTCGAGCCATCGTCGATGACGATGATCTCGTACGTCAGGCCGCCTTTCTTCAGCGCAGCTTCGACGCTGTCGATGGTTTGCAAAATGCAGTCCGCCTCGTTGTAGGCGGGAAGAATCACGCTGATCAAGTCGCTCACCTTTCCTCCCGAGAAAGAATAAACAATTGGTTTAAACCGAACTGAAACGGCTCGTATTTCCTTAGCACCAAACCCGTCCCTTCGAGGCGTTTTAACATCGTTTCACGGCTCCAAAAATCTTTGTGCTCTTCCGAGGCTTCGTGGCTGAGCAGGCCGATATGCGCGAGAAAATGATGGAGCAAGCCTCCCATTTTCGAGGGAGTGGTCGCAAGAACGACGCCCGATTTTTTAAGCACGCGCTTGGCTTCGCGAAAAAGATGATCGGTATTATCGATGTGTTCGATGAACGCGGCCATTACCACCGCATCGAACGTGTTATCGGCAAAGGACAATTTCTCCGTGGTTGCGTCGACGGTTTCGAAGGAATCGGCCGGAAAGCGTTTTTTATTCGCATCGATCACCGCGCCGTTGCGGTCGACGCCGGTATAAAAACATCCGTTCGGCAAAACGCCCCGCAGCAAAGCGGAACCGCAACCAATATCGAGAACCCGTGAACCCGCCGGCAAATGCGATGCGACGCGCCTAACGCGCATCAAATCGACCACGGGCGACATCAAACCGGAATGTTGGCCGTAAACGGTATCGCTCATACGAGATGTTGAAACAGCTGGTTGGAAACGAGCCAGCCGCGCGGCGTAAGTTTGTAAAAATTGTTTTCGAGAACGGCCAGCCCTTCTTTAATAAATTGCTTCGCCACCGGAACATTGGCGCGTTCCACGGCCGCCATCGGTACGCCTTCTTTCAAGCGCAGCGCCAGCATGACGTTCTCTTTTTCTTGCTCGCTCTCGGAGAGCTCCACGTCTTCCGCCTGGCATGATTTGCCGTCTTGAGACGCTTGCATGTAATCCAGCAACCCACGGACGTTTTTCCACCGCCGGCGCCCGACATGGCTGGCGGCCGAGAGGCCAATGCCAATTGTCGGCGCGTTTTTCCAGTAGAGCAAGTTGTGTTTCGATTCGAAACCGGGCTGGGCGAAATTAGAGATCTCGTAATGGTCGTAGCCGGCGGCTTTCAAGCGCTCGGACGCCGCCAAATACATATCGGCCTGCAAATCCGGCTCGGCTTCGACGTTATCGCGGCCGAATGCGGTGCCGTCTTCCACTTTAAGCGCGTACGCGGAAATATGTTCGGGCTTCAGCGCGAGAACCTTCTCCACGGTCGCCGTCCAATCGGCCAATGTTTGTCCCGGCAGGCCGAAAATCAAATCGATGTTGATGTTTTTAAAACCGAGAGCACGGGCGGCGGCAAAGCGCGTCAAAAATTCGTCGAACGTGTGCAGGCGGTCGATTCTTTTCAGCAGCGCATCGTCGGCGGTCTGCAGGCCGAAACTTAAACGATTAATGCCGTTACGCATATAGGCCGTAAGAATGTCATCGGTCGCACTTTCGGGATTGGCTTCAATGGTCGCTTCCGTGACGGCGGACGTATCGAATGAATTGCGGATGGATGAAAAAAGTTTATCGATTTGCGCCGGCGAAAGTACGGTGGGCGTGCCGCCGCCGATGAAGATGGTCTGAACTTTCTGATGGGAGCGGGTCTTCATCTCCACAGCGAGCGCGTCCAAATAGCGGTCGACGCTATGTTCCTGTCCGGTGAAGGTGGCGAAGTCGCAATAGCCGCAGCGAGCGTGGCAGAACGGGATGTGAACGTAGAGGCCGGCGGCTTGCATCATTTGGTCAGGCGGAAACGCTTCACCGGCCAATAAAGAAGCCAGGCGCGGCCTTTAATGGCCGTAAGCGGCAGCGGCCCCCAGAAACGGGAATCAAACGACCGGTCGCGATTATCGCCCATGACGAACACGTGTCCCTTCGGCACGACGACAGGCCCAAAGTTATCGCGTATTTCGTTGCCGGAACTGGACAAATCCGCCGTTTCCCACCGTTTTTGAAATTCGGGGCTCTTCATGTCCAAATATCTCGGATAAACGCTTGGGTCGACGTGTTTTTTAAACGGCTCGGATTGTTCTTGGCCGTCCACGAAAAGCGTTTTTTCTTTAATAAAAACCTTCTGCCCTTCAAGCGCGACAACGCGCTTGATGAAATCTTTGCCGTAATGCGGGCTGTCCTTGTCGTCGGTCGGATAGCGGAAGATTACGATGTCGTTCTTGGAAACGTCTCGGAACGGAAAAACTTTCTTGTCGGTAAAGGGCACGCGCACGCCATAAATGAATTTATTGACGAACAAATGATCGCCCTCTACGAACGTCATGCGCATGGAGCCAGATGGGATTTTAAACGCCTGAACGACGAAAAACATGACGGCGGAAGCCAGCAGAATGGCGGAAAAGCCGGTATCGGCCCATTCCAAATTATCTTTGATGAGATTTTCACGCTGTTCGGCGTCGCGGGATTTAAAAAAGCCGATGATCGCGCCAATAACGAGCCCGCCCGCGGCGAACAAAAGTGAATAGGAGGTGGTTTGGTCAATCCGCTCCGAATAGCTGGCGAGCAGCATGCCCGCCATGGCAGCAAACGTGGCCCAGAAAAGGCTGTTCAGGAACATGACCAGTCCGGTCCGGCCGTCCAAACTGCCGTTCTTGGTGGCGCGGCGCAGGATCAACCCGTAAAGACCGCACCAAAGGGAGATGAAGAAAAGTCTCGCTTCCATTCGTTATTCCTCGGAGAGTTTGAGCGCGGCGAGAAACGCCTCTTGCGGAATTTCAACCGCGCCAAACTGCTTCATTCGTTTTTTGCCTTCTTTCTGCTTTTCCAAAAGTTTTCGTTTGCGCGAAATGTCGCCGCCGTAGCATTTGGCGAGGACGTCTTTGCGTATCGCGCTCACGGTTTCGCGGGCGATAACGCGGCCTTCAATGCGCGCCTGAATAGGCACTTCGAACATCTGGCGCGGAATCAATTCTTTCATTTTCTCGGCGATGCGCCGGCCCCACGCGTAAGCGTTGCTTTTGTGCACCACGTACGAAAGAGCATCCAAGGGCTCATCGGCCACGAGGATCTCGAGCTTCACCAGCTCCCCTTCTTTGTAGCCGATCGGCTCATAATCGAACGAAGCGTAGCCTTTCGAAATCGACTTCAATTGATCATAGAAATTCACCACAATCTCGGCGAGCGGCAGTTCATACTGCAGGCGCACGCGGGTGGTGGTCATATACTTCATGTCCACCATGTTTCCGCGACGGTCCTGCGCGAGCTGCATGATGGGCCCGGTGTAATCAGACGGCGTGATGATGGTCGCCCGCACGTACGGCTCTTCAATGATCATTTCCCCATGGTTATCAGGAAACTTAGACGGGTTCTCCACTTCGAAAAGCTCCCCTTTCTGATCCAAGATGCGGTACACGACGTTCGGCGCGGTGATGATCAAACTCAAATTGTATTCCCGCTCAAGCCGCTGCTTAATAATGTCCATGTGCAACAGGCCCAAGAACCCGCAGCGAAAACCAAAACCGAGCGCAACGGACGTTTCCGGTTCGTACTGAAACGAAGAATCCTGCAAATGGAGTTTTTCCAACGCGGCTTTAAGCAATTCGTAATCACTTGAATTGATGGTGAACATCCCCGAAAACACAAACGGCTTAACTTCTTTGTACCCGGGGAGCTGCTGCGTGGTGGGCCGCGCGACGGACGTGACCGTATCGCCGGTGTGCACAAGGCTGGCATCGCGAATATTCAGAATTAAATAGCCGACTTCGCCGGACGAAAGCCCGTTTTCGCTGGGCACGAGCTTCATCCTCATCGTGCCAATTTCTTCGACGGTAAATTCGCTTCCCGTGGCCATGAACCGCACGCGTTCACCTTTTTTAAGCTGGCCATTCACCATTCGGATGAAAACAATGATGCCGCGGTAAACGTCATACACCGAATCGAACAGAAGCGCCGATACCGGCGCCTCGATTTTTCCGACCGGCGGCGGCACGCGGTTGATGATCGCGTCAAGAACCGTTTCCACGCCGATGCCGGTTTTGGCGCTGATCTTCAGCGGATCGTCCTCGATACCGAGCATCTCGATAATTTCCTCATGCACGCGATCGGGTTCGGCGGCCGGCAGATCGATTTTATTGATCACGGGAATAATTTTCAGCCCCGCATCTTTGGCGAGTTGGGCGTTGGCCATCGTTTGCGCTTCCACGCCCTGGCTCGCGTCCACAATCAACAAGGCCCCTTCACAGGCGTTCAGTGCGCGTGACACTTCGTACGTAAAGTCGACATGGCCGGGCGTGTCGATGAGATTCAAAATATAACCGTTATGTTCCATGCGCACGGCCTTGGCTTTGATGGTGATGCCGCGCTCGCGTTCCAGCTCCATGCCGTCCAAATGCTGGGCGCGCATGTCGCGTTTGGCCACCGTGTTGGTGAGTTCGAGCAAACGGTCGGCCAACGTCGATTTGCCATGGTCGATATGCGCGATGATGCAGAAATTGCGAATGGGCTTGGTCATGAATCAGCTGGACGGGGCGGGCTGAATCGGGCGGCGTTGGGCGGCAAACAACCGCAGGATTCGCTGAGCCGCCTCGAGGCTGGAGGCGTTCAAAACTTCCTGCGTCAGTTTCACACAGTCGGCGTAGCTCGTTGAGCGGATCACTTCTTTCACTTTGGGCACGACGCTCGGTGAAACCGAAAGCTCATCCAAATCCAAGCCCACCAAAATCGGCACCAAATCCGGCTCCGAGGCCATTTCGCCGCACACGCCCACCCATTTGTTGCCGATGTTGTGGCCGGCGCGGACCGTCTGGTCGATCAAGCGCATCACAGCCAAGTGGAGCGGCTGATAAAGATTGGCGACGTTTTCGTTCACGCGGTCGACGGCAAGCGTGTATTGGATCAAATCGTTGGTTCCGAGCGAGAAGAAGTCCACTTCGCGCGCCAGGATGTCCACCATGAGCGCGGCCGACGGCACTTCGACCATCATGCCGACTTCCATGGTCTCGTCGAACGGAATGTTTTTCGAGCGCATGTCGCCTTTGACTTCCTGCAGGATCGCATTGGCCGCGCGCAATTCATCGATACCCGACACCATCGGGTACATAATCTTCAATTTCCCCTCTGTTGACGCGCGCAAAATGGCGCGCAGCTGGGTTTTAAAAATATCCGGATACTTCAGACACAAACGAATGCCGCGCAACCCCAAAAAAGGGTTGCTTTCGGGCGACATACCCTCGAGCCCAAGCGCCATAAGTTTATCGCCGCCCAGGTCCAGCGTGCGGATTATGACCGGAAACGGGAAAGAGGCGCGCACCGCTTTGCGGTAGCTTTCGTAATGTTCGTTCTCGGTGGGCGCCGTTTTGCGGTTCAGGAATAAAAATTCGGTGCGGTACAGGCCGATGCCTTCGGCGCCGTGGGCGATCGCCGTTTTCACGTCTTCGGGCGTTTCGATGTTGGCCGCGAGCGTGACGCGATGGCCGTCGATTGTTTGGGCAGGCAAATCGCGCAGCAGTTCGAGCTTCTTCTCAAGCTCGCGGCGCGCTTCCTGTTCTTTGCGATAGTTAGCGAGAATTTCCGGCGTCGGATCGACGACAACGACGCCTTCTTTTCCGTCGATGATGATCAGGTCGCCCGTGCGAACGCGGCTGGTGACGTCGCGCATGCCCACGACCGCGGGGATGGTCATCGATTGGGCGAGAAGCGCCGTGTGCGACGTCTTGCCGCCGATGTTCGTGGCAAAGGCGATCGCCATGTGCTCTTTCAAATTCATGGTGTCGGTCGGCGTCAGATTGTGCGCGACCACAATAGACGGTTCGAC
>CAZCJA010000023.1:0-18416 GCA_964499015.1 uncultured Elusimicrobia bacterium | reverse complement strand
AGTTGTGGAAGACGTAGTAGTTCCAATACGAGTCGACGATCGACTGCACGGTCTTCTTTTCGTGCCCGAGCAAATGACGGAGAACTTTATGGCCGACGTCCAGGATGTCGTATTTGCGGTCGCGGAAATATTCGTCCTCAAAATGCTCCATCACCTTGATCGTCCGGTCGATTACCTGAGTCAGGGCGAATTCGGCGTTAACATGTTCCGTTTCAATGAGCTTGACGACGTCTTTTGTGATGAACGGATCGTTCAGAATTAGAAGGTAAGCGTCCATGAGACGCGCGTGAGAACGGCCGAAAATCTTGATCGCCTTGTTGTGAATGGCGACCATTTCTTCGCGGGTGCGCGCGAGAGCATAGCGGAAGCGCGCTACTTCGTTTTTGATCTTGTCCTTCGGAACTTCCCAACGCGGGATCGCGACGTCTTCGTCTTCCAGGACAAACGCCGGCCCGATGGCGATCCCTTCGGAAGCCGCCACGCCGTGCAACGTGATGTTTTTATTTTGTTCGCTCAAATTTAAACCGTGTCCTCATCGTCGAAACGGCGCGCAAACAGATCATCAAGCGCCGCGATCACTTGGGTCTCGTCCGGCCCATCAACGTTAATGATCAGCGGCGTGCCGGGGCCCGCCGCCAGCATGAGCAAGCCCATGATGCTTTTCCCGTCTATGACATGCTCGCCGCGCGTGATTTTCACGCTGCTTTGAAAACGGCACGTGGTTTTGACAAAAAGCGACGCCGGGCGGGCGTGCAGGCCAAGCTTGTTGTTGATCGTGTACTCTTTTTCAATCATGAGGGAACCTGTCCTTCGGAAATGGCGCAAACGGAAATTGTTTTCTTTGCATCCTCGGATACCTTTCGGCCCAACGCCTCCAGCGACATCCGGTGTCGGTTGGACAAAGCGGACAAAACCATCGGCAAATTGACGCCGGTGACGATGCAAATCGGATACTGCTTAATCAGCGGCAGCGTCGTGTTATAGGACGTTCCGCCGTACGCGTCGATGAGCACTAGCACACCGTCTTTCGCGTCCAAACTTTCAATGGTGTCGGAGACCATCTTGCGCAAAGTTGAGAAATCAAGCCGGCGCGAGAGGTTCAACGTCTTCACGTTGTCCGATTCGTTCATAATGCCGCACGCCGTCTTTAAAAGGTTTTCCCCAAAAAGGCCGTGGGTAAGTATCAAAAGCCCGATCATAGCTCCCCTTTACCTTTGAATATCGCGATGAACGATCCGCGTCGGGAAAGTCTTCATCGCCAAATAATCTTTGAGCACTTCCGCCAAAGCCACGCTGCGGTGACGTCCGCCCGTGCACCCGACCGCCAAGGTGAGATAGCTTTTTCCTTCGATCGCGTACTGTGGAACGGTAATGTCCAGCATGGTCTTTACTGAATCCAAGAACTTTTTCGTCAATTTGTTCCCAAGCACGAACTTGGACACCCTGGGATGGAGCCCCGTGTGCTTCTTTAACGCCGCCACATAATTCGGATTCGGCAGGAAACGCACGTCCAAAACGACGTCGGCGTCGAACGGCACGCCATATTTGTAGCCGAACGAGGTGACCGTTATCGCCATCTTGCGCGTTTTCTGCAGGCGGATGGCGCGCATGATGATGTTCTTGATGTCGCTGGGCGAGGTGTTGCTCGTGTCGATAATGCGGTCAGCCAAGGAACGAAGCACTCGCACGCGGCGCTTTTCTTCGCGCAGGCCGCCTTGCACGGAACGACCCAGCGGATGACGGCGGCGCGTTTCCGAAAAACGCCTGGTAATCACTTGGTCTTGCGCTTCCAAAAACAAAATCTGATAGGTGATGCCGCGCCGCGACAAATCCTGCAGAGACTTGGTGAATTCGTCCAAAAGCCCGCCCGCGCGAACGTCGACGCCGACGGCGATTTGCTTCAGCGAAATTCCGCTTTCATGGTAAAGGTCGACCAATTTCGGCAGCAACTGAAGAGGAAGGTTGTCGGTGCAGAGGATGCCCATGTCTTCGAGGGCGTTCAGGGCGACGCTTTTTCCGGCGCCGGAAAGACCCGTGATAATGATGCAGTGCAGCGATTGGGTCACGATGGATCAGCGGGAGGGTTCTTTCCCGCTGGCTCCCGTCATCTTCTCAATCAATTTTTTGTTCAATTCCTGAGCGGAAAATATTCCATCTTGCTTCAGCCGCTCGTTCAGGGCCGCCACTTCGAGAAGAACCGCCACATTGCGTCCCGGACGCAGGGGCAAAACAACTTCCGGAATGTCGACATCCAAAATTTTTGTGGTGTGGCTCTCCAGGCCGATCCGGTCGAATTCCCCCTTGGCGTTCTCCGGCTCCAAATGAACCACGAGTTCGATGCGCGCCGACTCCTTCACGGAGGCGACGCCGAAAATTTGTTTAACGTCAATGATGCCGATGCCGCGGACTTCCATGAAGTGTTTGATTGCGGGGCCAGATGAACCGATCAAGATATCGCCCGGATGGCGGCGCACTTCGACCAAATCGTCAGCGACGAGAATATGGCCGCGTTTCACCAACTCAAGTCCGCATTCCGATTTGCCGATTCCGGAATCTCCCACGATCAGCACACCCAAGCCGTAAACCACGGTCAGCACGCCGTGCACGGACGCCATCGGCGCCAAGCGGTTTTCCAAATAAGCGGAGAGTTCGCGGGTCAGGTGCGCGGTCGTAAGCGCGCTGCAAAAAACAGGAACGCCGTTGCGGTTCGACTGCTCGAGAATTTCCGGCGTCGCTTCGTGTCCATGAGGAATGATGACGCACGGCAATTCGGGTGAGCTAAAAACGACGCCAAGCATTTCAATGCGGCGGGCGGAATCGAGCGTTTGCAGATAGGCGTACTCGCCCTGTCCAATAATCTGAATGCGCTCCGGGCGGAAATATTCGAAATAGCCGGCGAGTGAAAGACCCGGGCGGTTGACTTCTCCGGCGCGAATGATGCGGTGCGCCCCAATTTGTCCGGCGACCCAGGTGAGTTCCAGCTCTTTGGACATCTCACTGTGCAGCTCTTTGACGGTCAATGTGGACATTAAATTTCTAGAACTCGTCTTCTTCTCTGATGATCTTTTGGATCTCATCAGAGGACTTGGCCTCGCGCAATGCTTGTCTGAAAAACTTGTCTTTCAAAAGCCGGGAGATACGGGCGAGTACTTTCAAGTGCAGGCCGCTGGAGTCGGGCGGCGCGATCAAAAGGAACACAAGATAAACAGGCTCTCCGTCCAACGCGTCAAAATCGATGCCTTTCCTGGAAATCCCCAGCGCGGCGACAACGCGATCAACCGAAGGCGATTTCGCATGCGGGATGGCGATTCCCTGCCCGATGCCCGTTGAACCCAGTTTTTCCCGTTCCAACAGCGAGATTGTGACGGCCGCCGCATCCGGAATCCGGTTGTTGGCGTGCAGCAGCTGCGCCAGTTCCGAAATCGCGTCTTGCTTGGTTTGGCTTTTTAAATCGATGGTAACCGAATCGAGTTCGAGAAAGTCCAAGACCTTCATTGAATTATTAACCCTTTTTTCGTCAAAAAAGTTGGGGAATCAAGCGTTTTGATACTAAAACTTCCGAGGAAAACTGTCAAACAAAGGTGTTTTAGATCCGAAACTTTTCGCCGAGGTAAACGCGGCGCGCTTCGGGATCGTTGAGAAGTTTTTCCGATGGGCCCTCAGTAAGGATTTTCCCTTCGTAAATAATGGCCGCGCGATCGACGATCTCGAGCGTCGCCTGCACGTTGTGGTCGGTGATAAGGATACCCAAACCTTTGTTTTTGAGCGCCTGGAGCACGCCTTGAATGTCGGCCACTGTGATCGGATCGATACCGACGAACGGTTCATCCAAAAGAAGGATCTTCGGTTTGGTCGTCAGCGCGCGGGCAATTTCGCAGCGGCGCTTTTCTCCGCCTGAAAGCGTTGAGGCCATTTGTTTGCGCAGCCGTGTCAAACCGAATTCGTCCAAAAGAACGTTAATCGTATTTTCATGTTCATCGCGGGAACCGGGCATATGCTCGAGGATCGCGCGCAAATTGTCTTCCACCGAAAGCTGGCGGAAAATGGACGACTCCTGCGGCAAATAACCAATACCGGTCCGCGCTCGCTTGAACATCGCCTGGTGCGTAATGTCCGTCTCGTCCATAAACACACGGCCCTTGTCCGCCCGCACCAAACCGACCGTCATGTAAAAAATTGTGGTCTTGCCGGCGCCGTTCGGACCCAAAAGGCCCACAATCTCGCCCGGTGAGACGCTGAACGAAACCCCTTTGACCACTTTGCGCTGGCCATATGTCTTTTCCAAATTTTTTACGGCTAAGCTCATTTTCGCACTCCGTCATCCACAAAAACGGCGACCGCGTCGCCGTCGCTGACAAAAACCTTCTGCTCTACCTTGTAGGTGATTACGTCGCCCGTTATCACTTTTGTTCCGTCGCCGCCGGACTCTTTGACGCGCGGCTGTTCTTCCCCGCTCAACACCAGCGTCTTCTCGTTGCCGTTGTACACCGCGCGTTCGGCCCAGAATTCATAAAGATTTTTGGTGTCCGGATCAATGGTTTTCGTGTACACACGGCCCGTTGCGACGGCTTTCGAGGCCTCTCTATCGAAATCGATGCGGTCGGCCAAAACGTTGATCTCGCGCGTCGTTGTCGATGACAAAACTTCCGTCCGCGTCATATGCGCCTGTTCCTTTTGACCGAAAAGATAGCCTTCGCCCGTCTTGGTGTCGTAATACCCTTTTTGCCCGCGGCCGCGCCAGCTTTCGGTGGAACTGACCGCGCGAAAGAGCCGCACGTTGCCAGTCGCGGTTATTTTGTCGCGCATTTTGGTGGTGACCATTTCATTCGCCTGCACGACGTCCGTGCCGCGTTCCATACGTACGTTGTCGCGAAACAAAACGCGATCGCCCTTGTCCAGGAGCTCCATGTGGCCGCCCTTGATGGTGGTCTCTATGGCGGAAGCACCGGCCGCTAAGCCCAGGCAAACGCAGAACAACAAAGCGCTATTTCGTCTCATCATCACCCTTAATTACGAGCGTCTGCTTGAAAATTTTTACGCTTTGCAAATCCGGCGTGGCTTCCAGCCCGGTGCCCGTGGTGACGGAGTCGGAGCGAACGATCTTAACCGGCGCGGTCGAACGAATCACCTCGTCCTTTTTCTCGTAATGAAGCCAGTCGGTATAAAGTTTGGTGCCGTCCGTCGAGACAACGACCACGCTGCCGCTTAAAAACATATCGCCGGACCGAAGAGCGATACCGCCTTCTTCAATGATTTTCGTCGCGAAGACGTCGGTCGGCGGCATGGCGACGCGACTATCTTCGATACAGAACACACCGCGCTCGGAATTAATGGTCGTTGATTTTTTCCCGGTGTCGTAAAGAGTCAGATCGACCTGCTCGGCGCGCATGACGTTCATGGTTGTGTAAGCACGCGCTTGCGGCGAACGCAGTTCCCATTCGAGGCCTGGCGTGCCATACGCTTGAATGCGCAACGGCATCATCACCAATTGCGGTTGTTCGACCGGAACCGCATCAGCGGAAGTGCCTTTCTTGGCGTTTTTGCGGCAACCCGCAATCAACAACAAGCCGACGGCTAGCGGGAGGAAGAGCGAACGACGTCGTCCCATTTATTTTGCGCCTTTAAAATGAGTTCGATGACGTCGCGACCGACGCCGCGGCCGCCGTTGAGAGGAGAAATGTAATGGGAGATTTTTTTGACGTCCGGAACCGCGTCCGAGGGACAGGCGGCGATACCGACGCTTTTCATCACGCCCAGATCAATTAAATCATCGCCGATAAAAACAGCCTGGTCGAATTCAAGACCGCGCGCATCAAGAATTTCCTTGAGCGCGGCACGCTTGTTTTCGCACTTCTGAACGAGATGATGAATGCCCAAGTTGGCGGCGTTGGCGGCAACGGACTTGGATTGGCGGCCCGTGATCCAGGCGAACAACATCGGTACTTTATACGAGCGGCAAACGGCAAAACCCATGCGGTCTTTAGCATTCCAAAATTTAATTTCTTCACCCGAGTCGAGAACGATGATGTCACCGGCGGTCAAAACGCCGTCGACGTCCATCGCTATAAGCTTAATGCTGCGGGCTTTTTTGAGCAGCGCGGCTTTGGAAAGAGGCATTACTTAAGCCAGGGAGTGATTTCTTTGGGGATTTCGCGCAAGCCGTACGGCGCGGGAAGCCGGCTTAAGAACGCCGAGATAGCGAAGTAAGCGACGATGAGAACGCCGTAAATAATGCCGAGCGTTTTGCCGTGCCAGGCCCACGACGGTTTCCACATTGGCGCTAAATCCATGTCGACGCCGCATTTACGGCAGTTTTTGACGCCGTCTTTGTTATCGGTTTGGCAAACGAGGCATTTCATTTGACGGCATTATCCAATTTACGAAGCTGTTTAAGAAGAGCCGGTAGCGTGGAAAGCTTGACCGAATTCGGACCGTCGGAAAGCGCTTTATCGGGGTTGGGATGAATTTCCATGAATAGCGCGCCGACGCCGATCGCCGCGGCCGCCTTTGCAAGCGGCGTGACAAATTCGCGCTGGCCGCCGCTGGATGTTCCCTTCCCCCCGGGCAACTGGACCGAATGAGTCGCGTCGTACACAACGGGGTAACCGAAGGACTTCATGATTTCCAAACCGCGCATGTCGACCACCAGATTGTTGTAGCCGAACGAGGAGCCGCGCTCGGTCACCAAAATTTTCTTATTGCCTGTGGATTCCAGCTTCTTCACCACGTTTTTCATTTCCCACGGCGACATGAACTGGCCTTTCTTCACGTTCACGACGCGTCCCGTGCGGGCGGCGGCGAGCAAAAGATCGGTTTGGCGGCAGAGGAACGCAGGAATCTGCAAAACATCGACCACGCGCGCCGCTTGAACCGCTTCCTCCACGCTGTGCACGTCGGTCAGCACCGGCAAACCGAATTTGCGCTTCACTTCCGCCAGAATGCGCAGGCCGTGGAGAAGGCCCGGACCGCGGAAAGAATCGATCGACGAACGGTTGGCTTTGTCGTACGAGCCTTTGAAAATATAGGGGATGCGCTGGGCGCCCGCGATTTTTTTTATGTCGCGCGCCACACGCAAAGCCAGCGTTTCCGATTCCAGCACGCACGGCCCGCCGATCAAGACAAACGGACGCTTGTTGCTGATGCGGATTTTGCCGAGGAGGACGTCTCTCACGAAGCGCCCATGCTTCGTTTCAGCGCGGCGGCGATGAAGCCCGCGAAGAGCGGGTGCGGCCGGAGCGGACGCGATTGGAATTCCGGATGGAACTGCACGCCGATGAAGAACGGATGGTTTTTCAGCTCCACAATTTCGGGCAAATGCTTCTCACGGAATTCGCCGACCACATTCACGCCATGCTTGGCCAACTTCGCACGGTACTTGTTGTTGAATTCATAGCGGTGACGGTGGCGCTCCTGGATATTTTCCTTACCATAGAGCGAATAAGCTTTGCTGCCCCGTTTGATGTGGCAGGGATATACCCCCAACCGCATCGTGCCGCCAAGATTTTTAATTTTCAACTGCTCGGCAAGCATGCTGATTACCGGATTCGGCGTTTTCTTATCGAACTCGGTGGAGTTGGCGTTCTTGATCCCGGCCAAATTGCGCGCGGCCTCAATGACCGCCACCTGCATACCGAGGCAAATACCGAAATAAGGAATTTTATCTTCGCGGGCTTTTTTAACGGCGTTGATTTTCCCCTCGATCCCGCGCGAGCCGAAGCCGCCTGGAATCAAAATGCCGTGGACGCTGGATAGTTCTTCCGCCGCGGTCGGGCTGTCCACGTCGATATAGCGGATCTCAACGCGGGCCTTATTGGCCACGCCGCCGTGCAAAAGCGCCTCCGATACGGACTTGTACGCGTCTTTGATCTCGACGTATTTGCCCGCGATTGCCACCGTCACGTGGGCCTGGGGCGTCGTTAGCGTCTCAACCAGATTGCGCCATTTTTCCATTTCGCGCGTGCCGGAGCGCTGGCGCAGAAGCATCAAGACTTGTTCGTCCATTCCCTGGCGCTGGAACATCAGCGGCACTTCATAAATGCTTTTCACGTCGTGCGCTTCAACCACCGCCTCCAACGGCACGCTGCAGAAAAGGCTGAGCTTCTCGCGGATGTCGTGGCTGAGTTCGCGGTCGGTGCGGCACACCAAAATGTCCGGCTCAATGCCGATTTCACGGAGCTTCTGCACCGAATGCTGCGTCGGTTTCGTTTTCAATTCTTCCGACACTTTAATGAACGGAATGAGCGTCACGTGCACGTACAAAACGTTGTCGCGTCCGACGTCCAGGCGAATTTGACGGATGGATTCCAAGAACGGAAGCGATTCGATGTCGCCCACCGTCCCGCCGACTTCGACGATCACGATGTCAAAGCCGTCGCCCACTTTGCGGATGCGGCGCTTGATTTCATTGGTGACGTGAGGAATGACCTGCACTGTTTTCCCCAAGAACTCACCGCGGCGCTCCTGCCCCAAAATCGTGTCGTAAATCTGGCCGGTGGTGCAGTTGTTGTCGCGCGACATGTCTTGGTCGAGGAATCGCTCGTAATGCCCCAAATCCAAATCGGTTTCGGCGCCGTCGGTTGTGACGAACACTTCGCCGTGCTGATACGGGTTCATGGTGCCCGGATCGACGTTCAAATACGGATCGAGCTTCATCATCGTTACTTTTAGGTTTCTGGCTTTCAGGAGGCGCCCCAAAGAGGCGGCCGTGATGCCTTTTCCGAGCGATGAAACGACGCCGCCCGTGACAAAGATGTATTTGGTGGTCATGTGTTTAGGCTCCTAATTTTTGTGAGACTCGTTTTAAATCGTCGGGCGTGTCGACGCCGATGGAATCGAACGGCGTGAAAGCCACATAAATCGGCAATCCGTGATAAAGCGCGCGCAGCTGCTCCAATTTTTCCGTCTGTTCAAGCTTGGTCGGCTTCAATCGCGCGAATTCAAAAAGCTGTTTGCGCGGGTACACGTACAGCCCCAAATGTTTTAGCCCGGACAGCGCGTGCGTCACGCCGTGCGCGGGGTACGGGATCATCGAGCGTGAAAAATAAAGGGCTTTTCCCGACTTATCCACGACCACTTTGACCGCCGAGGGGTCCGTTTCATGTTCTTTTTCCAGGCGCGTGGCCGCGGTGGCGATGGCTTTCTTGCGGAGCGCGAGCTTGACCGCGTCGCGGATCGTGGAGGCGTTCATCATCGGCTCGTCGCCCTGAATGTTCACGTAGTAGGCGGCTTTACGCTTTGAGGCCACTTCCTTCATCCGGTCGGTGCCGCTTTGGCAATCGGGTGAAGTCATAACAACGTCGCCGCCGAAATTTTTGACCGCTTCCTCAACGCGGCGGTCGTCCGTGGCGACGACGACGCGAGAGAGAACCTTGCTCGCCGCTTTAAAAACCCACTCCACCATCGGCCGCCCGTTGATCAAGGCGAGAGGTTTTCCCGGCAGGCGCGTTGAGGCGTAGCGCGCCGGAATGACCCCGAGGACCGAATCAAAGGCCACGCAACAGCCTTTTCAGTTCGTCGCTGGTCGCGACCTGCGTGCCCAGTTTTCCGACGACGATGCTGGCCGCGTAATTAGCGATCGCGGCCGCCTCAAAAAGCGGCGCTCCGACCGCGCGGGCCAAACTGAAAACGGAAATAACGGTGTCGCCGGCGCCGGTCACGTCAAACACTTCGCGCGCGTGCGCGGGCAGCGTGTCCACCGCGCCTTTCTTGTCAAAAATCATCATGCCTTTCTCGCCGCGCGTAAGCAGCAGCGAGCGAGCCTGCAATTTCTTCACGATTTTTTTTCCCAATGCGGTGATTTCATCTTCCGTCCTCGGCGCGGGCAGGACGCGCATGCCTTCGATGGATTCTTTTGTGTTCGGCGTCAGGCAATCGACGCCCTTATAAAGGAAGAAATGCTCGATTTTCGGGTCGACGGAAATAAACACGCCGTGCTTGTGCGCTTCGCGGATCGCGTACCTAATAATAGGAGGACACACGACGCCTTTGCCATAGTCGGACAAAATGACGGCCTTGTGCTTCTTGAGAACCGTGCGCAAATGGCCCTGCAGCGCACCGACCACATTCTTGGAAAGAGGCAGGCGTTTTTCCTGGTCCAAGCGGACCAGCTGCTGCTGACCCGCGACCACGCGCGTTTTGGTGGTGGTGGGACGCTCAAAATCGATGAAGAGGCCGGCGATGTCAATGTTACCGTCTTCGAGTTCTTCGGCAATTTGTTTGCCCATCGCGTCGTCACCGCGAACGGACACCAAAGAAGGTTTGGCTCCCATGGCGGCCAAATTGCGCGCCACGTTGCCGGCGCCGCCGGGCGTGTGCGAACGTTCTTTGATATCAATGACGGGGACGGGAGCTTCAGGGGAGATGCGGTCGACAGTGCCGCGGATGGTGCGATCCACCATCAAGTCGCCGAGCACAAGGATCGGGACGTTGCGGAACTTTTCCACCCATGGCAACAGGCGGCGCGCTAATGATTTCTGGTTAGATTGGGCTTTTCGCAAAAGAGAACTCTTTTGTGACTTGGGATGGAAATGTTTAGCAAATTAATGATCGCGGTTCAAAACATAGTCGGCGAGCTCGTGTAAAAAAAACGCTTTGCGTCCGAATGGACGGAGCGCCGAATGCGCGGACGCAACCAGCCCGCAGGCCTTTTTCTGGGCGTTCTCGAGCCCATAAAGCGAGACAAACGTCAGCTTCTTGTTTTTGGCGTCCGAACCGCGCTTGCCGAGCTTCTTTTTATCGCCGATGCAGTCCAAAATGTCGTCCTGAACCTGAAAAGCTAGGCCAATGGCCCGGCCGTACTTATCCAACGCCTTTTTTTGAGCGGGCGTGGCGCCCGCCAAGGCGGCGCCAGCCAAAAGCGACGAGCGAATGAGCGCCGCTGTTTTGTTCAAATGAATAAATTCCAGAAGTTTTGACGGCGATTTAAAGCCGGAGCCCTTTAGCTTCTTCCAACGGCCCTGATCGGCGCGAATGTCCGCCACTTGTCCGCCCACCATGCCGCGTGCGCCGGCGCCTTCGGAAACCACACGGATCGCTTCCACGACGCGCTCGGATTTTACGCCCGGCACCCGGGAGTTCCGCGCGATCAACTCAAACGCCGCGGTTAAAAGGGCATCTCCCGCTAAAATGGCCATGTCTTCGCCGAAAACCTTGTGATTGGTCGGCATGCCGCGGCGTAAATCATCGTCGTCCATCGCCGGCAAATCGTCATGTATTAATGAATAGGTATGGATCAGTTCCAGCGCGCAGGCGGTCGGCATCGCCTTTTCCGGCTGGCCGCCGCACAGTTTCGCCGCCGAAAGAACAAGGATGGGGCGCAAACGTTTCCCTCCCGCCGAGACGGAATAATTCATGGCTTTATAGATCGCGGTGGGTTTGTCGGAGACGGCGGGCAAAAGGCGCTTCAACGCCTTGTCGACGGATTTAGACGCGCGCGCGAGTTGATGTTTTAAGGAGCTGTTCATAAAAATCTTTGGTGTCCTGCACCGTGCGGGCGACGTCGACCGCAGACGTTTCGGCGACGGCGGCGCGCATGATCTTTACGCGCGTGGCCGGGTTTTTATAAGCGGCATCGAACGCTTCGAGCGCTTCGAGAAATCCGAGTGGCGTCGGCTCATGGTTCACATACGGGACGTTAAAGCCGTTGATTTTGTCGCCTTGGTAAAAAACAAATTCCGGAACGGCGCCATCTTCGGTGGCGATGATGGCCGCGCCGTTCATCTGCGCTTTCATGAACCCGGTGGCGGAGGCTTCACGCGTGTCGTCCGCCATCATTATTGAAGCGTCGGCGCCCTGGAACAAAATCGGTGCTTCCCAGACGTTGAAATTGTCGACGAACAGAACGCGCGACTCCAAATCCTTATCCTTCTGGCAGAGGTCAAGCAAATCGTAGACGATGTCCTGCGCGTGGTTGTCTTGCTGATGGATGCGGCCGCCGACAAACATGATGATGTTTAAATTAATGAACCGCGCTTTTAATTTCGGATCTTTGAGAAGTTTAAGCAGTGTATCCAGCCGTTTGTACGGCGTGATGCGCCGCGTCCACACGACGATGAGCTTTTTGCGCGCCTCGTCGGCCCACGTCGGCCACAAACGGAAGCGGCGCCAGGCCCAATCGACCAACTGATCGCGTTTCTGCGCCTTGAGCTGCAAAAGCTGTTCATCAGAAAGTTTATCGGCGTCAGCGAATTCGGGCGCCTGCCAGTCCTGGCGGCGCACACCGTTGGTAATGGATTTAATCTTGGTTCCGTATTCGCGAAGCGACGCCATTTCGCGCATCACGCGTTCGTGTTTTTTGGCGACGCCAAACACGCCGTCGCAGATTCCCACCAACAGACTCGTCACGTCCAAAAGTTTTTTATCGGCCAGCCAGGCGGTCATCTTCATATAAATGTCTTTGTCGACCTTGACCGTGTCCAACGTTGGCTCGTCCCATAAGGGATGCGCGTATTCGAGCGGCGTGTGGTCGTTAAAAATGTATTTCACGTCGTTGAAAAACGCGTCCTTCTGCAGGTCGTCTTTAACCAGGCGATGGTGAGCGAAGAACGTGGGCGTTTCACTCAAGACCGCGATATCGGGGGCTTTGCCCATTTTCTTCATGAGCATGAGCGCGCCGCGCCCGACCAGCCAGCTTTGTTTAAGCCGGTGCAAATGAGAGTAGAGCGAGGGATTTTCTGTGCCGCGCGGCGAATCTTTTGGACCCGGATAAACCATGTCGGCAACAGCTGGGCAATCCAAGAAATAAACCGGCGATGAACCGTACATCGCTTCCCAGACGTCGACATGATGGGTTGTGCCGTCAAAAAAAGTGAGATCGAAGGCGTATGTGGTGGGTTTAAGGATTTTACGCAAAGCAGGGCCGACGGCGTGCTTCTGCAGATTGATTTGCCCCCATTCGTGCCAAGCCTGGATCCAGACAGCGTCGTAGAGCAGGCTGACGCCGATAACATTTATCCCCGCTTCCCCCTGGCCGGTGACGCGTTCGCGCAACAGAGGGCCGATGCCGCCGACGGACGTCGACATCGCACATTGGCGCGCTTTCTCGGGGCCGACGTGGGCCGCGATATTATCGAGGATGTCTTTGGGAAGGGCCATTTCCATGGCCACTTCCAAGATGAGTGGTGACGCGGAAGCCATTTCTAGGAGGGAAGATACCAAAACCGCCTTGGGATGGCGAGAGAAGGCCGTTTACTTAACGACGGAGAACTTAAACTTCTTACGGATTGTTTCGCGCCCGCCTTTTTCCGCGGTGACGACGCCGCTGTACACGCCGGATTTGAAGCGGGAACCGTCCATCGCATGTTCGTACGCGGGCTTACCGTTAATGACGACGTGGTTTTCGTCGATACGCGCTTCATAAACCAAATCCCCGGTGATATCGTAAATGCGCGCCGTCACTTTATCGGCCGCTCCCACTTCCACATGCAGAGTCGGAATGTTCCCTCCGGTGGTCGGATTCGGAAACACGTAGACCTCGCCGAACGAGAACGGCAGGCCCGCGATCGGACCAAAGACCTGATAGAAACCGTAATGATAGGCGGCCACCGTTAACGTGCCGTTGACATAGGTTCCAGGCAGGGGAAGCCAATTCTTCTCCCCCGTTTTCCGGTAAAGCTGCGGATTCTCGGGCTCCCGCTCAACCGGCACGTCGACCGACGGTTTTAAGGGGCCCTGGTTGGGACGGAACAACCGCTCAAAGAAATTTTTCTTGGCTTTCACGAAGTGCAACCCTCCCTGGGCGCTGGAGACGTTTTTAAAGTGGACATGAATGGTGAGGGGTTCGGGAAGAGACACGCCCTCATTTTGATCGATGGTGTCCATGGTCGGCGCCAGCGCCATCACGGATCCCAGCGGTTCGAGCCCATTCAGCGTTCCGAAGGTCGATGCCGATGCCGAAGCGGCCATGGCCGCGGCGGACCCGGGCGTGTCCGTCGGCGAATCCGTTGGCGAACTGGGCGGATCGCAATCCGGAATTTCTTTGCAAGAGCAATTGTCGTAATCCACCTCTTCACAATCCCCGCAGGACGGCGGGTCCTTGGGTTTGCAACCGCAATTTTTCAAATCAGGTTCTGTGCAGCCGGTGCAGTCCTTCGGCACCGTGCAATTGTCGCAATCACAGGTCAGCGCGTTCCATTGGCCGCCCTGTTCGGTACAGGCGTCTTGATCCGCATTGCTGCAGCCTGTACAAACGCAGTTCTCCCATTTACGGCCTTGGGCCTCGCAATCGGCTTGCCCATTATGGGCGCATTGGCACGAACAATTTGGCGGCGGCCCCACTTCTTGATTAGGTCCGTCGCATTTGTTTTTCGGGATACAAATACAGTCGCCGCTGTCGTCTTTGCCTGGATCCGCGCACTCGCCGCAACGCGTGCCTTGTTCCACGCACTCGTTGCAATTGGCATCGCCGTTGTTTTTGCAGCCGCACTGACCGTCCGGTTCCTCGCACGGACCGCAATCGGCCTGTGTCGATTCGCAGCCGGTGCAGTCGGCATTGATCTGCTCGCAATCGCCGTTGCACTGCGGCTTGTCTTGCTTATCGACGCAACGGCCGCCTTGGCACGTCTGGCACTTATCGCACGGCGGCTCGCAGCCGCCCGGCGGCGGATCTTCGCACTCGCAGGTTTCCCAGTTGTAATTATTGCAGCCGTCGCTGGCGTTCGGCCCGCAGCCGTGACATTCGCAGCCGCGCTCCGGGTCCATGCTCTCGCCAGGTTCACATTCTTTTTGGGGCTTGCAGTAGCAGGTCTCGTCGTCGCCTTGGCGTTTCTCCAAGTCGTAGCACTCTCCACAATCAATATCGTCCTGGCATTCACACTTGCCTTTGGAATTTTTGCTATTGCTGCGGCAATCACCGCAGTCTTTTTCCGGGCATTGGCAGGTGCACGCGTTTTGCGGGTCCATTTCCAGACCGTTGTCGCAGACCCGGTCGGGCTTGCAGACACATTTGCCCTGGTTGTCAACGCCCGGATGATGACAGTCCTCACATTCTTTCTGGTCTTTACATCTCTCGCAATCTTCACGCTCTTGTTCATCCGGAAGCGGTTCGCACATACAGGTGTTTTCGTTCAACACCTCGCACTCGTCGCACTCCTCGTTCTTCGGCACGCACGCGTCACATTCCTCGTTGTATGTTTCACACTGGCCGCATTCGAGCCCTTCGGGATGGACGCATTCGCAGCCGGATGGATCTGCGGGCGGCTCTTTGCAACGCGGGCAATCGGCCGGGTCGGGCGCTTTTTTGCAGTCCGAACACTCGCAGGTGTCCTCGTCAAATTCGCCTTCCAGCTCGGCGCATTCGTCGCGCTGCTCGTCAGAGCAGCCTGTGCATTCGCAGGTTTCGTCGTTCCATTCGCGTCCATCGTCTAGACACGCTTGTCGGGTGTCTCTATCGCACCCCGTGCACTCGCAGCTTTCTTCAATCCATTCTTTGCCGGCGTCCTGGCAGTTTTTGCGCGCGCGCGGGTTGCAACTGCACGCGCAGCCATTATTGGGATCTTGGTATTGATCGGGCGGGCATTCCTTGGTCGGTACGCACGTGCAATATCCATTGCGGTCTTTGCCGGGCTTGGTGCAGGGCCGGGTGAGCCCGCCGCACTCCACTTCGTCCTTGCATTCTTCGCAGGCCTCATCGACTTTACAGCCGCATTTTCCATCGGGGAAATTACATTCTCCAAAGCAAGGTTGCTGGGAATAAACACATTGCCCGCCGACGCATTTCATGCATTCCCCGGTACACGGCGGATTACATCCTTGCGGATCGCAGGGCGGATTCGGGCATGGATCCGGCGGATCACAGGGCGGGCACGGGCAATCGTTTTTGGGTGGTTTCGGGCCCGTGTACGCGCATTTGCAGGGGTCGGACGGATCCGGGAATTGGCCCGGTCCCGTGCACGTCAATTTGTTCTCGCAGATATCACAGGTCTTTGGGCCGTCTTCGCAGGGAATGCAGCGGCATTCGATGCCCGGATTACTGGGATCGCTGCTATGGCCGTAATCCCCTCCGTCGCAATCACCCGGCGAATAGCATTCGGGCAAACACGGCGGCTCGTTGTGCGACGCCGGCGGCGTGGCCCCCCCACCCGGCGATTGTTCATCGTTCTTCCACGAGCGGATAAATTCGATATTTGTGATCTGGGCTTTGCCGCCGTCGTTATAACACGAATCGACGGTGTCGTAGCTAAGCTCGAGACGGCCGCCATAAACGGTGATGATTTTTTGCGCGGCGATATTGGCGGAGGCGCATCCCTTCCCTTCGCCGGTGCCTTGTAAGAAGACCGTGTTGTTGGCCGAATTGCCGGGTTCACCGACGCGCGCGTAATCGTATCCGCTGTGCATTCCTTCCACCGTGCCCTCAACCGTCACGCAGAACTGATAGAAACATTGGGCGCTCCCGCCAAAATCCTTAATGAGGCTGGCAAACGACGGATCTCCTGGACACCCTTCCGACTCGCAGTTTTCCGGGCAATTCTGGTCGCCTTGCACCGCAACGCTCATGTTTCTCAAAACGCTTAAATCGGGATTTGGGCAATCCTGTTTGCAGGGATTTAAAATTTCGCGTTTACGGCCGGTCATCGTACCCTGAGTCAGCTGGGTGCCCTGGAACAGCTCCACTTCGAGCGCGTACTCGGTTTCGTTTTCCAGTTGTTCGGAAATGGCGGCGGGCAATTGGTATTGCATCAGCGCTCGCGGGAACGTCGAGCCGGCTTTGACGCGCATGAGCCACGTGCGCACGACCGTGGCGCCATCGTACTCCGGACTGGGCGCCGTACCAAGGTTATTGCTGAACGCGCCGCTCTTTTTAACCAGCTTGACCACGACGTGGTTGGTGGAGTCCGGCGTGTACGGGATGGCCATCATGGTGGGACAATTGCCCAGTGGATAATTAATTTCCAGTTCAAATCCTTTCAGCGTGCGGCAATCGTCGCCAGCGCCATATTGAACGTTCGTAATTGTAATCGCCTCGCGTTTGATCGCCCAGCCCGACGTGTCGCAGTAATTAAGGTCTTGAAACGTGCATGGCATGTCCTCTCCGCACGCCACCAACTGGCGATTGCAATACGTGGATGGACATTCGTCGGCGGTTATAGGAACGGGGAGATCCCACCAGCCGGGATCACTTTCATCCTCGGCGGCAAGAATGGGTGAAACGCAAATCAGCATCAGAAGAAGTGAACGCCTGCTCACTTCACCACCGAGAATTTAAATTTCTTCCGAATGGTTTCTTTGCCGCCTTTTTGAGCGGTGACAACGCCGTTGTAAACGCCGGACTTAAATTTCTCCGGATTCATTGCATGCTCGTACGATGGTTTTCCGTTAATCAATGCGTGGTTCTCATCAATACGGGCCTCGTAAACGAGATCACCGGCGATGTCGTAAATGCGCGCCGTGACTTTATCAGCGGAGCCTACTTCGACATGCAGAGTTGGAACGTTTCCGATGGTCGTTGGATTCGGGAAAACATAAACCTCGCCAAACGAGAAGGGCAGCCCAGAAATAGGACTAAAGACCTGATAGTAGCCGTGGTGGTACACAACAACGCTTAAAACGGAACCATTGTATTGCCCAGGCAGTGGAATCCATTTTTTGTCCGTCACGCGCCGGAACAGCTGCGGGTTTTCCATCTTTTGGTCGCCGATCGTGATATCAATTGGACGGACATTCTCCTGCTTTATATGGAGCAAGCGCTGCAAAAGATTTGGCGCTGCCTTAACGAACGGCGAACGCGATGGCGGACGATAGGGTGCACGTTCAATTTTCACCGCCAAACTGATTGGCTCAGGCAAATTATCCCCTTCGGTTGCCGATATAGTGTCCGGCGTCATCCCGAGCGTGATAACCGGGCCGGCTGTTTCCAGGCCCGCCAATATGGCGAACGTTTCTGCTGACCGCGCGGCTGCGGCGCCGGCACCGGCTTCTTCGGTTGGGCAATCGGTGGGCGAGGCCTCGCAATCAGGAATATCGTCGCAGCCGGTGCATTCCGCGTTCAGGGTTTTGCACGGCTCATCAGCGCACGACGGAGGATCTTTGGGCACGCAAGCGCAGGTGGGTTTTCCCTCCCACTTCGTGCATCCCTTGCAGTCGGATTCTTCGGGCAAATCACAGGCGCATTTCGTTTCGTCCCACGTTCCGCAATTTTCCTCGCAGGATTCGCGGGCCTCCGGTGTTCCACAGAGGCATTCGCATGTCTTGCTCTTCCATGTCTTCGGAGACTCGCACGTTTCTTTGGACAACCCATTATCACAAACGCATTCACAGTCGGAGTTGGGGTGCTTGGGGGGCGGACAAACTTTGGAGCAGCCCCGATCCACCGTGCAGCGGCAATATTTGCCGGGGCAGTCCAGTTGTTCACACTGGCAGCTTTCGGAGTTCCAGGTGCGGCACTCTTTGCACTTCGGGGGCCACGAACCGCCCTCCTCCTT
>CAZCJA010000022.1:0-31502 GCA_964499015.1 uncultured Elusimicrobia bacterium | reverse complement strand
TATAAATAGAAGCCAAATGCCACGTAATCGGAAAACCTTTGCCATGAAATCGCTTTTTCTTATTCCAAATTACTTCTCTTACCGGCAATATCCCCATTAGCGTGCTGGTCAAAAAAACCTCGTCGGCCTTAAACATGTCCGACGGCCGCAGCTTTGTTTCACGTACGCGGTAGCCGGCGCGTTGGGCAATCCTTACCACCACGCCACGCGTCACGCCGGCTAAAAGCCCGCCGTCCAAACGCGGCGTGAACAGCGTATTGCCTTTCACAAGGAAGACGTTGCTGACGGTGCCTTCGGCGACACAGCCGTCCTGAGCCAGCATAATTCCTTCCTGCGCATGGACCTTTAGCGATTGGATTTTGGCGAGCACGCCGTTTAAACAACTGGTGGATTTGATAGACGGCGGCAGACTCTTGGCGCTGTTGCGCTGGACATCAACAATCGCCGCGCGGATGCCCTCTTTATAATAAGCGGCCGGATAACCGCCGAAATGTTTGGCCGTGATGACGAACGTTGGCGTCGGGCAGAGCGTGGGATCAAAACCGTGGGCGCCGGGTCCGCGCGTGAGCGTGATGCGGATCACGGCGTCGCCCGTCAGCAGTTTGTTTTTGCGCAGCAGCCCATCTATAAACGCGCCGATGCGGACCGATGAATACGGAACGCGCAGGAAAATTCCGGACGCCGACGCGTTTAGCCGCTTGAGATGTTGGTCCAAATGAAAAACACGCCCGTCGTGGGCGATCAGCGTTTCATAAATACCGTCGCCATACAGAAAACCGTGGTCCGAAACCGGCACCACCGCTTTCGCCTCGGGCACAAATTTTCCATTGAGCAGTACTACCATCACGCCAACTCCAATAACACGCGGGCCTTGGCCAGCGTTTCGCGGTATTCCCGGCGGGCGTTCGAATCGGCAACGATGCCGGCACCCGCCTGCACATGAATTTTACCGCGGCGCACCAGCGCTGTGCGGATCAAAATATTAAACACGGCGTCGCCATCCCCGGTAAAAAAACCGGCGCTTCCATAGAACGGCCCGCGCGAAACGCCTTCCAGCCCCTGAATGATCTCGACCGATTTTATTTTCGGGCATCCCGTGATTGTTCCGCCCGGAAAAAGAGCACTGAGCGCGTCGTAGGCGTTTTTGTTTTTCATGAGTTTGCCACGCACCTCCGACACGATATGCATCACGTGCGAATAACGCTCGACGCCAAACCGCTCGGTGACCCGCACGCTGCCCGGCGAACAGACGCGCCCCAAATCGTTGCGTTCCAGATCGACGAGCATAATGTGTTCGGCGCGCTCTTTGGGCGAGACCAAGAGCTGCCCGCGGCGGCGGCTGTCTTCGCGGCTGGTTTTTCCACGCGGCCGCGTTCCGGCAATGGGGCGTGTCACGGCGCGGCCGGCCTCCACGCGCACAAGAAGCTCCGGCGAGGTGCTGACGATCCATTCGGGCCCCATCTTTATTAAACACGCGTAGGCTGACGGGTTGCGGCGACTGAGCGCTTCATAGAGAGAAAACGGCTCGCCGCGATATGGGGCGGAAAAGCGCAGGCTGAGATTGGCCTGGTAAATATCGCCGCCCGCGATGGCTTTTTTGGCGGCGCCGATCATTCTTGAAAAACGCGCGAGCGGCGGAATTTTAAACCGTCCGGCGCGCGCGGGCGCAAAACGCGGGAGCGGGGCCGCGAGGAGTTGTTTGACGCGCGCGACGATTTTCGGATTATTTGACCACACGGCGGTGCGGCGTTTTTTATAGTCGATCTCGACCACGTCGCTGTAATCGCCGAAGGAAACGGCAGGAAAGGACAGCGGATCTGCTTTGCGCGGCAGGCGCGCGAGGCCCCGGTCAAACAAACGGCCTGCTTCAAAACCGAACACGCCGACCAGGAACGGCGCGCGAAATGCGGGGCGTTTTTTTCCGAAGGCGGCGCGAAGCGCCGCGTCGCTCTTGATGAGGCGGGATGGGTTCGAAGCGGAAAGAAACAAACGCGAGCCGGTCCATTCGGGAACGGCAGGACCCAAAAAGAATCCATGCGTGGGATTTGCATGCAGAGCGCGCCAGAAATCGAGCGGCTGTTTCGGGACCGACGGAAACGAAACGGCGTCCAACTATTCCTTCTTCAGCCGGTCCACCACGTTGTCCGACAAATCTTTCGCCTTTTGGGTTGCTTTGTCCGCCAACGGTTCGATGCGCTTGCCCGCCTGCTTCTTGATCATTTTGGAGAATGAAACGGACTTAAAGCCGTGCGATTCAAAATGGTTTTCAAGCGCCGCGTGCAGGGGTTTGGCCACGGAGGAGCGGCGCCAGGCGCGGTACTCTTCGATTTCTTCGTAATTCTGCACGGTCCACAAAAGAATCAGCGAGATCGCGACGAGACCGGCCAACAGTCCGGTGACGAGTCCAAAGAAGCTGTTCACGATCCCCATGAGGAAGGCGGCCGATAACTTGTCCAAAATCCAACCGGGAATCATTCCGGCAATCACGCCAAGCACGAACAAAAGAACCGCGGCGATGGCTTGAGAACCGGCAAAACCGCCGATCATCTCCGAGACGGGCACGGCGTAATAGTCCGCGAGGAACGCTCCCGCAAAACCGCCGATCAAACAGCCGGCGGTCCAGAGACTGCCCATCCGCGTCCCCACAATAATGAAGACGATCCAAATGAGCAGAATGATCGCGTCAATCCAGGTCATGGGAGCGTTTGATCGAGGGGCATCGTGGTGAAGCCGGTGGGCACTTTCGGATAGAAGTACGTGGTCTTCGGCGGCATCACTTCGCCCGCCTGTGACACCCGCGCCAGCGAGGCCACGCCCGGCGACGCCAGGAAGAAGCAGCTCCAAGACGGATCAGACGAGACTTTGTCTTTGATTTCTTTCAGATCGCGGGAATAAATAATTTCTTTGCCGTCGCCGAGCGCGAGATCGTGCAGAAGGATCACGTCCAATTCGCAGAGCGCAGCAGGGCGATTGCCCAAACAGCGATCGATGGAAATTTCCTTCTTGAGCGTGAGCAAATACGCATTTTTGGCGGTGAGCCAGCCGAGCACGCGGCCTTCGCGATTCGTGGCGGAAAGCGTTTTGATAATCGCGGCCACGTCTTTCACCGGCTTCAGGTTAAAAAACTTTTCGAGATGCGTCGTCCATTCCTGCTCCGACATCGCGGACTTAACAAGACGATGCGTCGGCAGCATAAGCAAACCCTTCTCTTCCATCGGGCACACGTACGTCATCACGTAATTCCACGCCTCGCCGCCCGCGGCCGGCGCGCTTCCAAGCCGGCTTTCCTTGTACGCCCAAGCAACTTCGTAGCGATGGTGGCCGTCGGCAATAAAAAGTTCTTTGCCTTTGAGCAGAGAGATCAATTTTTTCTGCAGGCCGGCATCGTCGACTTTCCACAGACGATGGCTTAAATCTTTCTTTTCCTTTCCGGTGGCCAGCGGTTTTCCCTTGGTGGCGGAGGCCAGCCATTTTTTCCATTCGTTTTTCTTATCGAAGAACAAACCAAAAATGGGGCTGACGTTTGTGTGCACCGCTTTCAGCAGGTTCAGCCGGTCTTCCTTGGCTTTGGGCAGCGTTTTCTCATGGGGGCGCACCGCGCCGCGGCCGGGCGTTTCCAACCGGAGCGCCGTGAGCACGCCGTAGCGCTTCATCACCGTCTTCGGCGCGAACGGGTCGCTGATTTTAAACGTCGTTTCCAGAACGTAGAACGACGGCATGCGATCGCGCTGCATCACGCCGCTGGTTTTCCATTGGCGAATCAATTTGGCGGCGTTGTCGTATTTTGCCGGGCCGTCGCCTTCGGGCAACTCCAGCTGAATGATGCTGTCCGGCGAGCGTTTGACCATCGCGGCGCGTTCGGCCGGGGAGATCACGTCATACGGCGGACAAATGAAATCGGATTGATCGTCGAATTTTTTGCCCGATTTGCGCAGGGCGCGGAAAGGAAGAATATCAACCATTGAGTTTTAGCACCTGACCTTTATTTAGTTTTTCGGCCTTCACATACAAGTAACGCGCGACCGTAATGTCCTGCAAAGCGAGCCCCGTGGAATCGAAAATCGTGATGTCTTGCGCCGAGGTGCGCGCGGTTTTCTTTTTGATGACGATGTCGCCTAACTGCGCCGTTAAATTTTTATCCGTAAATTCCCCAGCCGCCACCGCATTGTTAATTTCCCCTGCGTGAGAGGCTTGGGTCCAATCGTCGACGACCACTTTGGCCTTTTTCAAAAGCTCCGGGTCCAGTTCCTGTTTGCCGGGCGCGTCCGCGCCGATCGCGTTGATGTGCGTGCCCGGTTTTACCCAGCCCGCTTTCACCAGCGGCGTCCGCACGGGAGTTGTGGTCACCAAAATATCCACGCCGCAAACGTCTTCAACGCGCGCATGAGCGGTGAGCGCGCCGCTGACCAAAGGCTTCACGCTTTGGCAGAACGCCTCCGCTTCGGTCAGCGTTTTGCCCCAGACCATCACTTTGTTGATTTTAAAGAGTTCGAGAAGCGCCTCAAGCTGAGTGCGCGCCTGTTTGCCGCAGCCCACGAGCCCAACGGAGCTGGATTCGGGCCGCGCCATGTATTTGGCGGCCACGCCGCCTCCCGCGCCGGTGCGCAGGCCGGTCAAATTGCCCGCGGCGAAAACACCGAGCGGCATGCCGGTCTTCGGATCGTTGTAAACGACGATGCCGGAGACCGCCGGTAAACCGCGCTCCGGGTTGGCGGCGTTGGAATTGACGATTTTTACGCCGGCCGCCGGCTCCGAACCCTTAACGTAAACGGGCATTGCGCGCAAATCGCCGCCGTACGGTTTAAAATCCAGATACACTTTTGGCGGCAAATCCACCTCGCCGCGGCCATAAAGCGCGAACGCATTCTCCACGACCTGCAGCGCTTCTTTCATCGTGAGAAGCGCGGACACGTCCGCTTCCGAAAGCCACAACACGTCTTGCCCGGGCTTCATTTTCCCTTGGCCGCCTTGAGCGCTTCTTTGAACGCGGCTTTTGCCTTGCTCATCACCGCGTCGGTGTGTGCGGTCGACACGAACGCCGCCTCGTACTGTGACGGCGGCATGTACACGCCGTTTTCCAAAAGCGCGTTGAAAAATTTGCCGAACCGGGCCGTGTCCGACAACGTCGCCGTGAAATAATTATTCACCGGCTGGTCGTTGAAGAACACCGTGAACATGGAGCCCACCTGGTTCACCTGCACGGGAACTTTTAATTCCTCGGCTGACGCGCGGATAAACGCGGCCAAATCTGCCGTGCGCTTATTGAGATCGGCATACGGCTTTTTCCTCTTCAGTTCCTTCAGCGTAGCCAGGCCTGCAGCCATGGCCACGGGATTGCCGGACAACGTGCCGGCCTGATAAACGGGGCCGACCGGCGAAAAATTTTCCATGAGGACTTTACTGCCGCCGACCGCGCCCACGGGAAAGCCACCGCCGATGATTTTGCCGAGGCACGTCAGATCCGGCTGAATGTTGTAAAGCTTTTGCGCGCCGCCGAAATCCACGCGGAAACCCGTCATCACTTCGTCGAACACGAGCAGCGCCCCGTGTTTCTTCGTCAGCGCGCGCAGCGTTTTCAAGAAAATGGGCAGCGGCTCCACCACGCCCATGTTGCCGCAAACCGGCTCCATGATGACGGCGGCGATGTTCGGTCCCTGCGTGCGAAAAATATGCTCGAGCGCGTCGGCGTCGTTGTACGGAAGCACCCACGTGTTGCGGGCGAGAAATTCAGGAACGCCGGCGCTGGAGGGCACGCCGAACGTGGTGGCGCCCGAACCGGCCGCAACCAAGAGGCCGTCCGAATGGCCGTGGTAGCCGCCTTCAAATTTAACAATACGGTCGCGCTTGGTGACCGCGCGGGCCAAGCGCAGGGCCGACATGGTCGCTTCCGTGCCGGAGCTGGTGAAGCGCACGAGCTCAATCGACGGCATTGCTTCTTTAATTAAAGCGGCGAGCTCCGCTTCGCCAGCCGTGCAGGCACCGAATGAAAAACCGTTCTTCGCCGCTTTGCGCACCGCGGCCGCCACCGGCGCGGGGTTGTGCCCGAAAATCATCGGGCCCCAGGAGCCGACAAAATCGATGTAGTCGTTGCCGTCGACATCCGTGAGCGTCGCGCCGGCCGCCTTGGCGATAAAACGCGGCGTGCCGCCGACGGCGCCGAACGCGCGCACGGGCGAATTAACACCGCCGACCAGATGGCGGCGCGCTTCTTTAAAAAGGTTTTCTGATTTTTGAATGTTCACGCGGTTAATTTTTCCACTTGATGGTGCACCCGATCGCGAAGGTTTCCTTCAGTTCGGGCGCGCGGCCGGAAGTCAGCGCGGTCAAAACATCTTTCAAATAGTGATGCGTCACCTTCGCGGGCTCCTGCCAGTTGTCGTCAATGCGTCCGGTGTAGGCCAGCTGACGATTTTCGTCGAAAACAAACAAATGCGGCGTGTGCGACGCTCCATACGCCTTGGCAACGGCCTGGCTGTCGTCGCGCAAATAGGTGAAATTAAACTTTCGTTCCCGGGCACGCTTAACCATGTTGTCGAAGTTGTCATCCGGATAATTCTCCGCGTCGTTGGAATTGATGGCGATAAATTCGACGCCTTTTGCTTTAAATTCTTTCTGCAGGACCATCACACGGTCTTCGTAGGCCTGAACATAAGGGCAGTGGTTGCAGCTAAAAAAAATGACCAGCGCTTTGGCGCCGGCGAAATCGGCGAGCGCGTAAACCTTGCCGTCCACGCCGGGCAAGTTCGCGAAATCGGGAGCCTTGGCTCCGGTCTTCATGATGTTTTTATCGGCAACGCCCATACCTTTCCTTATTTATTGAGAATTATTTTTCCTTTCACCGCGCGCACCGGCACGTACGGCGACCAATCGCCGCTCGCGGCCTTCCAATCGCGCGAGTCGCCGGAAAAATCGCGATTATCGCCCATCACGAACACGTAGCCCTTGGGAATCTGCAGCGCATCGATGTTATCGCCTTTGAACATCACGTCCGGCTTATCAAAGCGCGCATACGACTCGTCCAGTTTTTTGCCGTTCAGATAAACGGTTTTGCGCCGGATCTCAATCTGGTCGCCCCCGACGGCGATCACGCGTTTAACCAATTCTTTATCCGGGATTTGCGGCACCTTCAAAAGGACGATTTCACCGTGCTGCGGGCTCTTAAACAAGTACGCGGCCTTGTTGACCAGCACGTGGTCGTTGGTGTTGAGCGTGGGCGCCATCGAATCCGACGCCAGATAAATCCCTTCGATCAAAAATCCCCGGACAAAAAACGCCCCGATGGCTCCCAGCAGAAGGAGAAATAAAAGCCGCTTCATTTCCCCCACATTTTTTTCATCTGGTAGTACGCGGGACGGGGCTTGCGCACGAACTCGCTGTTCGAGCCGTCGCCCACATCCACAATGCCCAGCCACTCTTCGTAGCTCCAACCGTCCAAAAATGGGAAGCCGAACTGCGGCACGATGTCGTGGCGGTGCGGCTGCAGGTCTTTGTAAATCGCGGAATGCCGGGAATACCAATCAGCTCGCTCTTTCTGCACGTAATCGGGCAGGTCGGAGTTTGCTTTCCACCATTCGTCGGTGTACTCGAACAAAACGCCCCCAAGGGCGTTGCCGACGCCGCGGCCCGCGGCGTTGGCTTCAAAGTCTTCCCAGTTGTTGGCCAGGTACAGCGCCTGAAACGCCGCCACTTCGTCCGGAGAATACCCTTCCGCGTACGCGGAGACGCCGTACTCGGTGACCATCACCGGCTTGTCCATCATGTCTTGGACCGCGGAAAAGAAATGGCGGCCGAAACCATGCTCGCCGCGGTAGGCGTTGGCCCCAACCACGTCGATTTCGGGTGCTTTCTTCGCCATTACGTCGAGATGAAGGAAATCGCCGTTGGAGACGACGATCGGGCGCGTCGGGTCGAGCTCGCGGATCAGTTTCGCCGCTTGGTTTACGAATTCAAAAAAAGCGTCCGGGTCTTTGCCCGCCGTGTTCTGGTTGCCGTAAACGTTCTCGTTCCCGAGAACCCACATAAGAATGTAGGGCTCGTCTTTAAGATCGGTCACCATGGAACGCACGCTGTCGAGCATGTTTTTTTGGTGCTTGGCGTTGCGGTAATCGGTGCCTTCGGTCCACGCGGCGCCGGAGCCCACCGTGTACATGCCGATCAAATCGCCGCACAAGACATAGAAGCCGTACTCTTTGTGCAGTTTGCGGAAAAGTTCTTTGTCGTAGACGTGATGATAGGCGCGCAGGGTGTTGGCGCCCAAATCTTTCAATAGTTTGGCGTCGCCAACCACGGGCTCGTCGGCATCGCGTTTGTTGTTGCCGTTTTTATCTATGAACGATTCAAAGAAACCGTCGTGGATGCCGTTCTTATTGGAATCCAAAAGCTGCCAATCTTTCGACACATTCCATGTGCCGCGGTCGGGGCTTTTGCCCGCCGGCGCGAGCGAATACGTTATCGCTTTCATCATAAAGGGTTTGCCGTCGACAAACAGCTGCCAGTGTTTGTTCGCATATTGCTTGAGCTGAATTTTCGGGCCGCCGACCGTTTTAATGACCTCGAGTTTCGAGACGTCGATCGGTTTGGCTTCGGTGCGCCTCTTAACATTGACCAATTTTCCGGGATCGATGACGAAGACGTCGTTTTTCAGATCGTTGTCGTAACGGCCCTCAATCGAAATCTTGCCGCCGATGAGTTCCATTTTGATTTTCGGGTGACGGCGCAAAAGATGCGTCACGCGGTCCAATGCGACCGGCCCCACATACCACGGCGTTTTGTAATAGGTGTACGAAATGCTTTTCGGGAAATGCACGGCGGTCGCGTAATACGCCTTGATCGATTCCTCGATCAAACCCGCGCGCTCAAGCATCATGGCGATATAGAACTGCTTCACGCCCTGGTCTTCGGCGGCGGTCGCCCATTTGTAGAACGCCAATTCGACGTCGCGAATGTCGACGAAATTCCAATGTTTTCCCTGGAGCTTGCCTTCTTTCAACAAGGCTTTGTAGCGGGGGTCTTTGGCGGCCTGAAAGTTCGGAAAGATTCCTTCGCCGACGGCTTTGCCCAAACCTTCTTTATCGGTAATGGTGAATTTGTAATTGGCGGTGCCGACACCTTCAAACGTTCCGTACTTCTCATACTCGACTGCGCCTTTTATCCCGGGAAACGCAAGCTTGAGCGGATGCGGCGGCGGGATGATTTCCGAGCGGCTCACGGGGCGGGACTTGGCGAAGGCCGGCGCGTTGAGCGCCGCGATCAGACAAAACGAAACGGATGCGCGGATCAATGAATTCATGGTTCCTCTTTTAGTTGGTTTGGATGGATGTCAGTTTGTACACGACCGGCTTTTGCAACAATTCCGACTGGCGCAACCGCACCGTCGGCTCCTCAAGAACGCGCCGGTCGGCCTCATCGAACAAGCTCATGAACGCGGCCACCGGCGCGAGACGGTAAAAACGAATGTCCCCGTAATGCATCGGAAACACGGCCCGCGGACGCAGCTGCTCCACCACGTTCTTCGCTTGGTTCGCGTCCAAGGACGTCACTCCACCCACCGGCACAAAAAGTACGTCCACGGGACCGATTTGTTTCAGCTGGGCGGATGTTAATACATCTTGGCCAAGGTCCCCAAGGTGCACGATATTCAGCCCGCCGAGGGTAAATTTATAGATCACGTTCGGCCCGTGGACCCCTCCGCCTTCGTTATCGTGCGATGAGGCAATACCGGTGACGTTAATCCCCACCGCAACGGACAGCGTGCCGGTGCTTTCCATGTAATCCAAACTGCGCAGGCGCGCGCGCACCGCGCGCAGATTATCGTGATCAAAATGATGGTGGCTGACCAGTACCGCGTCGGCCCTCAGGCTAAGCTGCCCGTAGCCGACAGTCTCGTCGAACGGATCGATCACGATCGTGCGGCCCAAACTGTCGCGCAGGGTAAAGCAGGAATGTCCGTGCCAGGTGATGTCCACGCCCCATTTGGGATTGCCGTCTTCGAGCGGCAGCGTCAACGGAATGCAGCCCGCGACGACCAAAGCGAGCAGCGCAAAAATAAATCGTTTTTTCATGGTGTTTAACGCCGCGCCGAGGAGAGGAGCCGCGCGGCTTCGAGCGCATGATAAGTGATGATTTTATCGGCGCCGGCGCGCTTGATGGAAGTCAGAATTTCGAGCAGCGTACGCGGGCCGTCGATCCAGCCGTTTTTTGCGGCGGCTTTGAGCATCGCGTACTCGCCGGAGACGTTGTACGCCACCATCGGCACTTTCAGCTTCAACGCCTTCGCCGCGGTGATCACATCCAAATAAGACAACGCGGGCTTAACCATCACCATATCGGCCCCTTCGCGCGCATCCGCGCGGATTTCGTCGAGCGCCGCGCGGTGCGAGCCGGCCGGATCCATTTGATAACCGCGGCGGTCGCCGAATTGCGGGGCGGAACCGGCGGCGTCGCGGAACGGGCCGTAAAAAGCGCTCGCGTATTTGGCCGAGTAGCCCATGATTTTCGTTTTCTTAAAGCCGGCCTTGTCCAACGCGCGGCGGATCACGCCGACGGAACCCGCCATCATGCCCGAGGGCGCGACGTAATCGGCCCCGGCCGCCGCCTGGGAGATCGCGGTGGCGGCGATGAGCTCTAGCGTAGCGGTTTTGTCCAAATTCCATTTTTTGCCCGAGCGTTTAATCACGCCGCAGTGACCGTGACTGGTGTATTCGCAGAAACACAGGTCGGTCATCACGGTGAGGTTCGGAAATTTTTTCTTGATCGCGCGCACGGCCTGCTGCACGATGCCGTCCGACGCGAACGCTTCGGAACCGACTGCGTCTTTTTCCAGCGGAATGCCGAAAAGGATGATCGCGTTTATTTTAGCGCGGCGCGTGTTCGCCAGCTCGCGCACGAGCGTGTCGACGGAGTAGCGGAATTGGCCGGGCATCGATGGAATGGCTTTTTTGACGCCGCGGCCGTGGGCAACGAAATACGGCATGATGAAATCCGCGACCGACAGCATGACCGCTAAGCGTGTTCCGTGATTTGCACCGCTCGGCGCAGCGGCAGGGAGAGCGAGACCGTTTCCAAAAGACCGGCGGTGACCGCGCCCACGTAGTAGATCCACCACTGATTGTTGATGTGAGCGAAGATGTAAAGCAGGCCGACCATCAGCATCGACAGCGAAAACGAATAGCAGGCAAAACCCATGAAATAAAGTTTGCGCGGCATGTTGTCGTAGAGCAGGCGCTTTTCAATCGGATAGTTATAGGCGTGCCAAAGCACCAAGGTTCCCGCGCCGAACACAAGCAGCACCGGGTCGATTAAGCGCAGAATGAACAAGACCGGCATGTAGGGCGAGCTGCCGCCGGGGCCGCCTTGAAACCAAATGCCGTCGTAAGCGGGCCACGTGCCGATGTAAAAAATGACTTCGCTTCCGGCGATGGCCTTGGTGTTGATAATCACGAACAGCGTCGCCAGGAAAAGCCCGCCGCCAAAAAGAACGCGAATGATCATCTTGGGAATGTTGGCGCTGCCGAGCACCAGGCTCAACATCGCCACCGTGACCGCGGGGCCGAAGAAACCGATCATCACGAACTCACGGATGTTGTTTACGATCAGCGGAATCGGATGCGGCCCGAGCAGAATTTGCAGCGGGCGCGTGGCCAGATAAAGACCGAGCAGAAGAAATCCCCAATACGCGCCGTCGTAGGTGAGTTTGCCAGTGACCAGCGTGCGCATCGGGCCGATGTGCTTCACGTAGCGGGCCAGCGCAAAATAGACGATTCCGGCCAAGAGCGGCACGGCGACGTTCAGGAAAATATCGAAAAACTCAGACATGCGCGGCGTCCTTGTTCAGTTTGCGAACGATCTCGACCAACTCGGCCACGTCCGTGATTTCATAATCGGCATCGACTTCTTTGGTGTTAAAGTCATCTCCATAACGGGCGAAGACGGTTTTCATGCCGAGGGCTTTCGCGCCCACCATGTCGCGTTCCGCCCAGTCGCCGATCATGATTGCCTCGCCCGGCTCCACCTTCAGCTTCTCCAGCGCGCGGCGAAACGGCGCGGGGTTGGGCTTCTTAAAACCCGTGTCGTCATAGGACGTCACCGAATCAAAATAGTTTTCGATGCCGAAGGCCACCAGCCGCATCCACGCCGAGAGCCGCGGCGCGTCGGAAACGATCGCCAGCCGAATGCCCATGCGCACGAGCTCGGTGAGCGAATGGCGCGCGTGCGGATACAGGAACATCGAACCTTCCTTGGCTTTGCGGTAGGCGAGAATGCCGGCGGCGAGAATGCGGTAATCGATCTCGCCGTATTCTTCCATCAAAATCTTATCGAACACCCGCTGGTCTTCGATCCCTTCGCGGTCGTACATTTTATAAATGCGCTCGGTGGTTTTCTTGACCGTGGAGTTGAGGCCCGCGTCCACCATGGCCTCAGCGGCCGCCTCGACGGAACGGCGCTTCACCTTCATGAAATCGACCAGCGTGTTGTCGAGATCGAAAACAACGGCCTTGATCATGCTAGGAGACGTACTTCTGAATCAGCGGCGCCAATTTTTTCTTGGTGGCGGGCTTCATGGCTTTGGGGTCCGTGAAAATCGCGCCCTGAAGGGCGTTGGCGGCGTCGTTGGTGATAGTGGACAAGCGCGGCAGCACGTCGGCCACAACTTTCTTGGCGTTGTCGGCGTTGGCCATCAAATTGCCAATGACCATTTCAACCGACACTTCCTCGTCATCCTTCCAGCAGTCGTAATCGGTGACCATCGACAGAAGTGCATAGCTCATCTCGGCCTCGCGTGCGAGTTTGGCCTCGGGGATCGCGGTCATGCCGATCACGTCAAACCCCATTTTCTGGTGAGCGCGCGATTCCGCCTGCGTGGAGAACGCGGGACCTTCCATGCATATATAGGTTCCGCCGACATGCGTGGTCACGCCCAAGCGGCGCGACGCGTCGGCCATTAATTTCGACAGTTGCGGGGAGAACGGGTGCGCGAAGGCGATGTGCGCGACGATGCCGTCGCCGAAGAACGTGGAGACGCGCCCCTTGGTGCGGTCGACGATCTGGTCGGGAAAAACGAAGTGGCGCGGGGCGAGTTCTTTCTTCAGCGAGCCGCAGGCGGACAGCGCCATGACAAACTCGACGCCGAGAAGTTTCAGCGCGTAAAAATTGGCGCGCTGTGGAATTTCGCCGGGCAGGAAGCGGTGGCCTTTGCCGTGCCGCGGCAGGAACGCGCATTGCACGCCTTGATACTCGCCGATGGTGATCGGGTCCGAGGGCTTGCCGAACGGAGTGGTGGGATAAAACGTGCGCAGGACCTTCATCCCTTCGATTTGATAGACGCCGCTTCCGCCGATGACCGCGCAGCGGACGGGCGCGGTTTTAGATGATTTAGCCATGAGCGGATGTTAGCAATTGCGGATTATTTTTTAGGCGGTTAAGCGGCGGCTTTTTGCGTTTTGTGGTGCGGCAGGACGAAGCTGAAAGTGGCACCTTTGCCGAGTTCGGACTCCACCCAGATCTGGCCGCCGTGCAAAACAACGATGCCGCGGGCAATCGCCAGACCCAAACCCGCGCCGCCGGTGGAACGGCGCATGGAGGCGTCCGCCTGGTAGAACATGTCGAATACCTTGTCCTGGTCTTCCTTGGAAAGGCCGATACCGGTGTCGGTGACGGAAATTTTAATGCAGTCGCCCTTGTCTTCGGCGGTTACGGACACGCGGCCCGCTTTGTCGGTGAATTTAATGGCGTTGGAAATTAAATTATCGATCACTTGCTGTAGACGCGAGGAATCCCCCCACACCGTCGGGAGAACAGCGGGCATGTCGAACGTAAGCTCGACGCCCTTCTTGTCGGCGATGCCCTTTAAATCGAGCTGGCTCTTCT
This sequence comes from uncultured Elusimicrobia bacterium, assembly GCA_964499015.1. Classification (GTDB taxonomy): domain Bacteria; phylum Elusimicrobiota; class Elusimicrobia; order F11; family F11; genus CAZCJA01. The sequence continues at coordinate 17,636 of CAZCJA010000022.1, read as the reverse complement.
GCAAAACGTCCACCATTAAGAGCGTGCCCATGTTTAAATTCATGCGGCCGGATTCGATGCGCGAAATATCGAGCAAGTCGCCGATCAAAATATTCAAACGATCGGCCGACTGCTTGGTGATTGTGAGGAATTTCTTTTGCTGGTCATTAATCGGGCCGGCTTCCCCTTCCAGCAATACGCACAAAAACCCGGTGAGCGTGGTCAGCGGCGTGCGCAGTTCGTGGCTGACGATGGACAAAAATTCGTTTTTGGCGCGGTTGGCCTGAGTTAATTCACTGACTCGTTTCTGCAGTTCCTGGTACAAGGTCTTCAGTTCTTTGACGCGTTCGATCAGCTTGCCGTTTGTCTGCTCGAGTTCGTGCGTGGTGGAAGAAACTTCGGCTTTAAGGCGCTTTTCCGTTTGTGTGCGCGCTTCGCGGTCGTAGCCGGACTGCAGCGCCATCGCAATCAGGCGGCCCAAACATTCGAGCGGCTGGATGATGCTCACATCGCGCGATTCTTTTTTGTGCACGGCCAGCGTCAGCACGCCCAACACGCCGTCCTGCGTTTTTACGGGCACATGGAGGAAACCGTCAAAACCATCCTTGAGTTCCTGGGCGATGCCGCTGACCACGCAGGAAGCGAACTCGCTGGTGCCGCTGGCGAGCACGCGCGCCAGGGCCGACTGGTGGTCTTGCGACTCTTTGCTGAAAAAAACGTCGATCATGCCGCGCTCGGAAACGCGTTCCAACGCGGCGCCGTTGCGCTTCCAAATGCAGCAGGGCCGCTCGCCCAAGTACGCGCGCACAATATCCAAAGCACCGGAACAAACCGATAAATCGTCGCCGCCGTGAAGGTCCAGTGATTGGACAAACGCCACCACCGCTTCCGACGGCGCCGCTTTGCCCTTCTTCCCCGCCCCGCTCCACAACTGCATCATCAGCGCGTCCTTACCAGCGCGATGTCAAGCGCCAGATTCAAGTAACGGTAATCTTTATCGACTTCGCCCCAATTGATCAGCTGCAGGGACACTCCCTGCACGTCCAACGTCACCGACAAAAGATCGTAAAAATCCTGCTCCGGTATGTGTGCGTCCGGCGGCGGGCCGATCACCACCGCGACCGGCACTTTGTTGCGCTTGCACACGTCGACAAAGGACGTGTAGTTGGTTTTGCCCTGGGCGTGGTAGGCCTCGCTGTGCACGCGTTTAAGCCGGAACTTCAGTTTGTGTTTTTTAATGACGTCCTGAAATTTACCGTGCACGTTCTCCAAAACTTTTTCCGAACCGAACGGATAGAAAAACACCGCGCCAATTTCTTTGAGCCCGCCCAATTGTTCTTCTTCCGGCTCGGGTTCCGGCGACGCGGCGGCCAACGCTTCTTTGGGGACTTCGATCGGCGCGGGGGCCGGCTTGGGTGCTGGCGCAGGAGGCGCAGACGGTGCCTTGGGCGCCTTGGGCGCAACACGTTCGACCGTCGCACCAAGCGCCTGGTTATTCACAATTTCGATGGGTTCCTGAGCCGGTGTGATTGTGGGCGCCGGCGACTCATCAAAAACGGGCGCAACCGGCTGCTCGGGAATCTCGGCTATCGGCGAATGCTTTTTGGCCGAACCGTTTTTCTTCGTTTCAATCTGAGGTTCAGGCTTGGGCACGAGTGGCGCTTCTGAAACCGCCGGCGCCGACGCTGGAGGCGGCGCGGCTTTTGCCTTGACGGGCGTAACCGGCGCCGGAGCGGCCGGAGCCGGAGCGTCAGCCGGAGCGGCCGGAGCCGCAACCGCAGCTACGACAGCCGCCGGAGGAGTCGACGACGGAATTTCCAGTTGATCGGGTGGAATTTCAGCCATGCCTTCGGGCAGTACCTCACGCACCACCGACTGCACAAGCGTTTCATTTACCTCTTGATGCGAAAGCGTCACATAAGCGTGCATGCGTTTGATGAATCCCTCCAGCTCGCGCACATTCGAACGCAGGCGCTGGGCCACATACACGAGCAGATTATCGGGGATAGTCAGTCCTTGCGCGGAACATTTGCGGCGCAGAATCTCCAGGCGCGTGTTGATGTCCGGCAATTTAACGTCGGTGGCCAGCCCCCCTTCCAGGCGGCTGCGCAGCGTTTTGTTCAGGCCCGTCAACTGATTCGGCGGGCGATCGCAGGCGAGGATCAATTGGTGTCCGGCCTGCTGCATGTTGTTAAAAATGTGCGAGAGCTCTTCCTGCGACGACTGCGATTGGGTGAGGTATTGAACGTCGTCGACAATCAGCAAATTCATGTCGCTAAAATACTGGCGCGCCGTGAGTACGTTATCGTCTGAGATGGCGGCGATCACTTCCGACATCAGGCGCTCGGCGGAAACGTAACGGACTTTAAGCGACGGATTCTGCCGCAAAACATCCTGCGCCACGGACTGGACCAAATGCGTTTTACCCACGCCCGGCGGGCCATAGACGAACAAAGGGTTATAGGTGTCGCCCAAGCTCTTAGCGACCGCTTGGCAGGCCGAAACGGCAAATTGGTTGTTCGGGCCAATGACGAATTGGTCGAAATTGTAGAGCGGCTTAAGTCCGTAGGAGTAGTAGTCGATCTTCGACATTACGGACGCCTCATATCGACAAGAATGTCGGCATAGAGCGTACGCAATCCCACGTGTTCAATGAACACAAGCCGCGACGCGAGGCCCGCGCCGACCGCTTGCGCGATGACGCTTCTAATTTTGTCCTGCTCTTTTTTCGCCACCAATACGAACATGCGGTCCGCTCCGGCCTGACGCGCGGCCTTGACCCACGCTTCCGCATCGATCCCCTCCGGGGACCACGGCTGTATATAAACGGGCTGAATCACCATTTTAAGGCGCGCGGCCACGCAGGCGCTGCGCAGCGTGGTCACAAAATGCTGGCCTTGTTTTTCAAATCCTTTGGGGAAAATGCAGGCGATCTGCACCAAGCCTTCCGGCTTTTCCATCGGCACTTCCACAATCGCGGGGTCTTCCTCAACGGAAGCCGCGGGCGGCACGGCGGCCGCCGGCACCGGTTGATCAATTGATGCCGGGATGGGCGCGTGTTCCATGGGCGGGCGAGACGGCGGGAGGATCTCGACCGGGGGCAGAATCTGCGCGGGCGGCGGAGGCGGCGCCATTTCCATCGGCGGTGTGCTCCGGTCCAAAAGCGGCGAAATGACTTGGGCCGGCGGCGGTTCGGGTTGGGGAATTGGCGGCGGTGCGCTGGGCTTCGGCGCGGCAACTGTTTCCTCGACTTCAAACGGCGATGGCGGCAAGGGCGGAAGCAAATCTTCGATGGAAGAACGTTTTGCGGGTTTTCTCTCCAGTTCCGGCTCAGGCGAAAAATCCGGCTCCGACTCGGACACAGGCATGTTGAACGGCTCGACCGGCGCTATTGCCTCTTCGGACACAGACGGTTGTGCGTTCTGCGGTTCTTTGTCGGCCCAGCCCAGGACATTGCCATTCCAAAAATCGGCGTCGGAGGGCGTTGGCTGGTTTTGCGCGGGATCGGGTGTGCTGCCGTTCAGCGGCTCGGACGGCGCGGGTTCATCAACGGGAGAAAACGGGAAGTGGACATCGGCGACAGGAGGCTGCACCGGCTCAACCGGTGCCGCCGTCTCGACGGTGTCGTGACCCAGCCCAGATAAAACGTTCCGCAACTCTTCAACGACTCCCTCCAATCCGGGGTCGGACTGGGGAGAGGCGTCTTGATCGCGAAACGGTTCGTCAGGAGATGGATTCGTTCCTGGTTGAACCATCATCGCTCCCTTATGCAAAATCGCATCGTTTTGATAGCTATTCCCTTGCAATTAAGTATTCGGGGGAATGAGCATGACTTCAAGGATTTCCTTGAGAAATATCCGGGGCGATTTGCGTCGCTTTTACGATGCAAAACCCCGATTCAGGTCGAAATGGTGCAGTTAGGAGCGTTTCGACTCTATTTCTAGGATCTTTTTTACGCGGCGTTCATGCCGTTCGGACTTGTCGTTCGGCGTTTTTAGCCACGCATCAGCCATTTTGATTAGGTTCGGCCCTTTGGCGAAACGGGCCGGCAGGCACAAAACGTTTGTCCAGTTATGTTGGGAAGCAAGTTTCGCGGTCTTGATCGACCACGCCGTTCCCGCGCGGATTCCCGCCACTTTGTTGGCCGCGATGCACATGCCGATGCCGGTGCCGCAAGCCAAAATGCCGCGATCGCAGCGGCCGCTGGCCACCGCTTTGGCGACGCGCAGCGCGTAATCCGGATAATCGGTTGATTCTTCGGAAGCGGTCCCGCAGTCAACAACCAGATGCCCCTGCTCCGTCAGGTGCTTCATTAACTCCGCTTTAAAAGCATAACCCGCATGATCGGCGCCGATGGCGATCTTAAATGTTTTCATGATCTCCCCTTATTTTTGCGCCGCTTGAGGCGCGGCCGCGTTGACAATCTTGGCGAACGATGACGCGTCCAAACTGGCTCCACCGACGAGTCCTCCGTCTACGTCTTCGCACGCCATCAGTTCGGCGGTGTTTTCCGGCTTCACGGAACCGCCATACAAGATGCGCACGCGCAGCGAGGTATTGGAGCCGTATAAATCTTTAAGAATATTGCGGATCGCCAAATGCACTTCCTGCGCTTGGGCCGACGTCGCGGTGCGTCCGGTGCCGATCGCCCAAATGGGCTCGTAAGCGAACACCAGTTTTTGCACGTCCGCCGACGGCAGTCCTTCCAAAGCGGCTTTCACTTGCGCACCGACGACGGCCAACGTTTTTCCCGCCTCACGCTGTTCCAGCGATTCGCCAACGCAGACCACGGGGATCATCGCGTACTTGTACGCCTTGGCGATTTTCTTTTGCACCAACGCGTCGGTGTCTCCGTAAAACTGGCGGCGCTCCGAATGGCCGATGATCACATAGGCGCAGCCAAGCGACTGCAGCATCGCGCCGGAGGTTTCGCCGGTGAAGGCGCCGTTTTCATTTTCATTGATGTTCTGCGCGCCGAGGCCGATGGAGCTGCCTTTTAAACGCTGGGCGGCGGCGTCGAGCGCGATGAACGGCGGGCAAAGTGCCGCGTCCACGCGGTCGTTGGCGGACACCTGTGCTTTAAAAGCGTCGATGAACGTTACGGTCTCCGCGACCGTTTTATTCATCTTCCAATTGGCGATGACGAGCGGACGACGTGCTTGCGAGGGGTTGGACATGATTTCTCCTTCCTAGTGATTTCCCAATAATGGTGTTACGAACATAATGACCGTTGTGCGCCGGTAATTTCTTTGCGTCCAACGAAAAAGCATTCCCAATAACGGAATCCGCCCCAGCACGGGCACGCGGCGCTTGACCTCTTCGCGATGCGTTTGGACCAGCCCCGCCAGCGTGATCGTCTGGCCGGGCTCAACCGTGACGTTCGAGGTCACTTCCCGTTCCAACAGCGCCGGCACGCGGTTTCCCGAGAGCAGTACGCCGTTCGCGGCGTCGGGCGAACTCACCGCGGCCTTGACCTGCATCGTGATCTGGCCCGATTCCAGCACCGTCGGCTTGACGTTCAGCTCGACGCCGTAGGGTTTGAATTCCACGTGCGTCGCGCCCAGCGCGGCGGAGGTGATGTACGGAATTTCTCCGCCCGCATGAAACGTGGCGGCGGTTCCCGAATCCGTCATCAAGTTTGGGTTGGCGAGAAGTTCGGCGGCCCCTTCCTGCATCAAGTAGTGAAGGGTGGCCTGAACGTCGGTTAAGCGGTCGATTGCTCCCAAAGAAACGACACCGGCGCGCGATGTTTCGGCGATGCTTATTGAGTCGCCCCATTGTACTCCAAGGCTGGACGCTTTGGAATGGTCAACTTCGGCCACCTCCACGCGCACTTTGATCGGTGTTTTCTTGGCGGAAACGGCCCCGGCTATGTCGCTGAGGAGGGCAGCGACGATAGCGACCATTATAAAGCCGGGGCGCATTACTGCGCCCCGCTGGAAGAAGAAGCGGACGTCTCTTCAACGCCTTGAAGCAGGGCTTGCCCGGCTTTTTTATAGGCCTCGGTGACGTCGGAACGGAAGGTTTTAAAGACCGCGACCGTGATGATCGCGACAAACGCGGTAATGAGCACGTATTCCACGATTCCGCTGCCGCGAGTGTGGCGTTTTTTCTGTTCGAGCATGGTGTTCTCCTTGTGACCATACGCGTCGGAAGGAGAGCGGGGAACGTCGTGAGGAGTGGGTCTGAATTTTTGAGGGGGCGCTTATTGTATCACAGCCCAAGCCGTTTCAATCGGCTCGGAATGTCGGCAAAAAGGGGCGGCATCAACACGTTTTTTTGCTGCAGCAAAACCTTGAACGTTTCTCCCATCGCTTCGGGATGCAGGATCTGCTGCAGCGCGCCCTGCTTCTTGGCGCGGGCGGCCGGGCTTTGCGCGGCCTCGAGCCACTGCGGAATAATCTCTTTGCCCAAAAACGAGAAGAAAACGCCTTGGGTCGTGAACAGCGCCGGGTCGAAACCGGCGGCCTGACCGGCTTGCGCGAGCTGTGTGAAGTCGACATGGGCGGTCATGTCTTGATCGCCGACGTTCTGATAAAAATTCTCCTGCGCTTTGTGTTTGTAGTAGCAGATCGCGGTGCCCTTGGGCCGGCGCGGGCTGTACAGCTCGGCGCGCGGATGTCCATAATCGATGCTGACCACGAAACCGCGGGCAAACAATTGCGACCATGATTTATACAGATCGGCAATGATGGGGCGCACCTCCACCTCCTGGTTCGGCATCGCAAAAATCGGCTTGACCAGCGGCTTTGCTTCCTCGGAAACCGGCCCCTCTTTATCGGTGAGCCCGCCGTTCTTTCCCAGGTCCACATAAATTTCTTTCCACTCGGTCCCCTTAAAACGCAGCCGGTGAAACGGCAGCGCGTCGAAGAGCTCATTGGTGAGCAGGCACCCGTCCAACCCGCCGACCATCTCGATCTCATCAATCGACTCCACAATCTCGCATTTGGGAAAGCGCGACAGCGAACGCCATAATTTTTCGCGGGACGGGCGTGAGCGCTCCACCGCGAACACGCGCACGCCGCCCAACTGCTTGCGGGCTTCCAGCGATTCCAAAATGCCGCGCAGGAATTCCCCGTCGCCGGAACCGACTTCAACCAACGAAAACTGGTCGGACCCGACGGCCTCTTTCATCGCCACGATCGCCTCGGCAAAAAGTTTGGCCATAAGGCCCCCAACCTGCGGCGCCGTGAAATAATCGCCGGCGCGACCGCGCGTGGGCGCGGAGCGGTTGTAATAACCGTGCTTGGGATGATAGAGAGCGAGCTCGACAAAGCGCGCGAAGGTCATCGGGCCCCAGCGGCGAATCTCTTGCTCGATCAAGTCCTGCGTGGTTGTTCTTACGCCAATATCGCTTGGCATTCTTCCTTCACCTGTTCATCCGTTTCATTTTTCAAAATCGTTTCCGCCTTTTCTTTGGCCAGGCGCGGCGCGAGCTTCGACAGCGCCCACAGCGCGTGCCCGCGCACCACCGGTTCTTCGTCGACGAGCGCCTCGGTTAACGGCGCCGCCAGTGATTCGTCGCCGGAATTTCCCGCGACCACGCAGGCGTTGCGCACAAGGCCCCGGCGTTTGGGCCGCGACAACGGAGTCATGCCGAAACGCTGTTTGAAATCCGCCGTCGTCTTAATCGACAAGATGTCCGCCAGATTCACCCACGCGCCCGCACCGCGCTCCGCCTGAAATTCAGGCCAGCGCGATTCCATCGCCCGCGCGTTATACGGGCAAACGTCCTGACATTTGTCGCAGCCGAACAGCCAGTCGCCCATCATCTCCCGCATCTCGCGCTGGATCCAGCCTTTGTTCTCGATCGTCAAATAGGCGATGCACTTTTGCGCGTTAAGTTTGTAGGGACTCTCAAAAGCGTCCGTCGGACAGCTAGTCAGACACTTGGTGCAGCCGCCGCAACCATCCTGAACACCCGGGAACGTGAGGCCGTCCGACAAATCCACGCTCACCAAAATCTCCGCCAAAAACAAAAACGAACCGACGTGAAACGAAGCGCTGGCACCGCGCGGCGCAATCAGCAGCGTGTTCTTGCCGATGAAGCCCATGCCCGCGCCTTTGGCCAGCGCGCGCTCCAAGAGCGGCTTGGTGTCGACCGCGGTTACCGTTTGCGTTTCGGCGCCGAGCGTCTCACGCAGATGCGCGGAAAATTTTTCGAGCCGCGCCAAAATCAGCGGATGATAGTCCTCGCCCCACGCGTAGCGGGCGACGCGGCCGTAGCCCGCGCCCGGTTTTGGCGGAACCGGGCCCTGATAATAACTGACACCCAAGGTCACCACGGAACGCATGCCTGGGAACGTGTTTCCGGGGTTTACGCGTTTTCCGGGCTCAAGCGACAAATAATTCATGCCGCCGGCGTGGCCAGCGCCGACCCATTCGCGGTAAGCGTTTTGATCGGCCGCGGAAATGGACAGCGGCGCGACGGAGCACGTATCGAAACCAAAATCGAGCGCGGCGGCTTGGAGGGACGAAAGAACGGCGGACGGCACAGGCATTACCGGTGAGACGTTAGCGTTGGTAAAACTCGATCAGGCGGTCGGGATAGTTGGTGGCGATGGCGTCCACGCCCCAAACAACCAGTTTGCGGAATTCGTCCAAACGGTCGGCGGTCCAGGCCATAACAGCCATGCCTTCGGCGTGGGCTTCGTTAACCAAGTCGCCGGTGACGCGGTCTTTGCGCGGCAGCACATGGTTCACTTTAAGGCGTTTTGCGCGTTCCATCACATCGTAAAGCAAATCGGAATACAGGAAACCGGTGCTCACCGCCGGGTGCAGGCGTTTGATCGCCATGAGCACGGGCTCGTCGAAGGAAATCAGAACGGAACGGTCGAGCGCTTTGCGGTCTTTCAATTCTTTGACGACCGCATTCACCAGCGCGTCACGGCGCGTTTCGTCGCCGTCGACTTTGAGTTCGACGAAGTAGGCGAGTTTTCCTTTGGCTTTGGTTTTCTTTTTCTCGGCCCAGGTGAGCAAATCGGTCAAGCGCGGGATGCGTTCATCAGCAAAACGCATATCAAACCAGGAGCCCGCGTCGAGTTCCAACAGGTCTTTTACATTTAAGTCGGCCACGTTCAGGGAGCGGTTGGAGGTGCGGTCAAGGTTGGCGTCGTGAACGACGACGGGCACACGGTCTTTCGACAAGCGAACGTCGAATTCGAGCATATCGGCGCCGAGAGACACGGCCTCTTCAAAGGAGGTCATGGTATTTTCGGGTGCATGGCCCATGGCGCCGCGGTGTCCGACAACCCAGGGTAATTTGCCTTTCTTCTGTCTTACGGTGAACATTTTGTGGATCTCTTTCCTCCACGGAATGGTTGAGAAAAACGAGGAGGGCCGGATCGTATCAAAATCGGAAGGCGGCGAAAATAAGGATAGTTGGAGTGATTAGTGTGCGGCGGCGTGGGCCCCGTTGGGCCCCAAGAGGCTCTGGCCCGCTTTGGCGAGCGTCTGCAGAGCGTCTTCGGATTGGCCTTCGAGGTAAAGACGGACGATCGGTTCGGTGCCGGAGAAGCGCACGCCCAGCCAGTTGCCGCCGTGGAAAATAAATTTGAAGCCGTCGATGTCGACGATGCGGTGCACGTGCAGGCCGTTGATGTCGATGGGCGGCTTGTGCGCGAACTTGTCGCGCAGTGCCGAGACGACCTGCGGGGTCGCAGTGATGTTCAGGCGGCGCGTGATGCGCACGCCCACTTCGGAATGCAATGTATCGGTGAGTTCTTTCAGCGATTGCTTGGAGGAGGCCACCATTTCCGCCAGGATCAAGCAGGCGAGCACGCCGTCTTTTTCCGGCACGTGGCCGCGCATCGTGAAGCCGCCGGATTCTTCGCCGCCCATCACAAACTCGCCTTCGGTGGAGGGCACAATCGATTCGGCTTCCTGCATGATCTCGCCGATGTATTTAAAACCGACCGGCGTTTCCTTGATTTCCAAATTGTATTTGCGGGCGACCGCGTCCATCGCGTGCGTGGTCATCACCGAGCGGGCAATGATGCCTTCCCAGCCGCGCGAGAGGTGCAGATAGCGCGCCATCAGCGGCAGCACGTCGTTGGGTTGATAAATCTGTCCGCCGGCGTCCACCACGCCGAAACGATCGGCGTCGCCGTCGCAAGCGAGACCCAGATGGGCCTTGGACTTCTTCACCGCCGCGACAAGATCTTGCAGGCCTTTTTCCGACGGATCCGGCCCGGTGCCGCCGAAATACACGTCGCGGCGTTCGTGCAGGACTTCCACGTCGCAGCCAAGTTCACGCAAAAATTCGGCGAGATAGCCGCGCGAAGTGCCGTACAAATTGTCGACCACGATTTTCAACCGGCGGTTTTTGAACGCATCGGTGTCGAGCAGGCTTTTCAAATGTTTCCAGTACGCCGGTTTGTAATCGTAGGACTGCACGAGCTTTTCCGTGAGGCGCTTGTCTTCCGATTTGGGCGTAAGCGCCACTTCGGACTCTTCCATGAACGTGCAGGTGTTCTCAATGGACTTTGTGATCTCCGGAAGCGCGGGGCCTCCCCAGGCGGACGAAAATTTAAGGCCGCTGTAGGTGAAGGGGTTGTGGCTCGCGGTGATGTTGATGCCGCCCGAGGCCTGGTTGTGGATGATTTGATACGCCACCGCCGGCGTGGGGACGTCGCGGTTGGACAATTTCACTTCGATGCCGTTGTTGGCCAGGATGCGCGCCGCTTCGCGGGCGAAATGCTCGGACAAAAAGCGCGTGTCGTAGCCGATCATGACCGGCTTGTTGTGGCTCTTCTCCCGAAAGATTTGTTCCGCGATCGCCTGGGTGCAAATGCGCAGCTTCGGAAAGGTAAACCCTTCCGCGATGATGTCGCGCCAGCCCGATGTGCCGAATTTAATCGTCGCCATAGTGGGGCCGCACTCTAGAACACCGCACCACTATTGTCAACCGCGGTTCCTCCCCGTGCTTTACAACGGGGAGGCTAGGTGGGGTATAATGCCGGCACCCTCGATTACCCCCTCCCAACCTCCCCACTGGACAACGTGGGGAGGAGTGCCCCTTCAAAGGACGGTTTTCCTATCTTTTATCTGCGGCGTCGGCCTGTTTTGGCCGCGACGATTCTTTATTGCGCGGTTCTTCTCGCTCTTAAGGCGGCCGGCCGTTTTGACGCGGCGCCGGCCCCGCTGGCGGCCACCGCGAACCGTTCAGGGCGCGTGGTGGGCGTGGTCAACGCCCCCGCCGACCTGCGGCCGACCGGCTGCTTCTACACGATCGACGTCGAGACCGTCGATTTCTTCGACGATGACGACTGGGCGCGCTCGTTCAGCGGCACGTTGCTGCTGCAGGCGCGGTTTCCCAAAAAAATCGGCCCGCACATCAGCGCGGAAGCGGGCGACCGCGTGTCGGTCTCCGGCCGGTTTGAAGAATTGCCCGCCGCACGCGTTCCGGGGGCTTTCGATTACGGCGACTTCCTGAGAAACCACGGTGTCGATGTACTCATGTACGCCTCCACGGAACGCATCGACAACATGGGCCCCACGGATCGCTTTCAATTGATTCGCTGGGGCGCGCGCTGGGAAGAACGGGCGCGCCGCGTGTTCGAAAAACATCTGCCGCCGCGCGAAGCCGCGCTTCTCTCCGGGCTCGTCCTCGGCACGCGGCCGCGCTTTCATCCGGAGATGGCGGATTTTTTCCGCGATTCCGGCACCATGCACATTCTGGTCGCGTCGGGATCCAACGTCGCGTTTGTGCAGCTTCTGTGGTATGTGCTGCTGCGCTTGTTGCTGCGCCTGCCGCGGCGCTGGGCGATGCTCAGCTCCCTGCCCGCTGTTTGGGCGTACGTTTTGCTGGTCGGCGTGGACCCGCCGATTGTGCGCGCGGCGCTCATGTCGACGGTCGGCACGCTCGCGTATGCCATTGCCCGCGAAGACAAGCCATACCACGCGCTGGCACTCGCCGCTCTCGCGATCCTCATTCCGTCGCCGCGCACGCTGTTCGACGTCGGCTTTCAGATGTCGTTTCTCACGGTCTTCGGCCTGCTTTATTATTTGCCGCCGTTCGAAGCGTGGCTTACTGAAAAACCGTGGTGGCTCAAATGGCCGCTGCGCCCGATCGCGGTGTCCATGACCGCGCACGTATGGCTTTTCCCCATCACCGCGGCGATCTTCCGCAAAATGGCGCCGGTCGCCCCCGTAGCCAATTTGGTCGTGGTGCCGCTCTCGGCCGGCGCGTTTGTGGCCAGCTTTCTTGTGCCGGTCGTTCCCTCGGTGGTGGCGTGGTATTTGCGGCTGATTCTCAGGGTCGTGGAATTTTTCGCCAAACATCCGGGCTGGGAAATCTGGCTTTTCCCGCCGACAGTCGTTTGGCTGTTTGGTTTTGGTCTACTCTGCATAGCCATTCCTCATTTGCGCGCACGAGCGGGACAAATCGCGGGCGGATGCGGCGCGCTGCTCTTAATCGGCGCGGTGGTGTTCGATCCGCACAAACGCGTGACCGAACAAACGCTGACGTTTGTCGACGCGGGACGGCACACCTGGACACTCGTGCGCACGCCGACGGAGAAAGCGCTGGTTGTTTTCCCTCAAGCGCCCGACGATAACCAGCGCGAGCGGCTGCTCATGCCGTTTCTTATGGAGAAGCGTGTGCGCCGTTGGGAGGAACGTGTTATCAATATGAAGGAGCCGCTGCTGACGCGCGGCGTGCTGTTCTTTCGCGGGTTGTCTTTAAAAAAGCAGGACGAATTGCTGGCCAAGAAAACTAAACCGGCGATAGTTGTCGGACGGTTTTCAGCGCGAATGCTGTGGCGCGAGACATTCGTCTCGACGTTAAAACCCCGCGCCATGATCGAATTGGGTTACGACAGCGCGCGCAGCCCGAGCGTTCCGCCGTGGAACGCGCCGCTCTACATTCCCCAGAAAATGGGCGTGGTGGAGCTACCAGGTGCGGCGGCGCTTAAAAAACCAGATGCTGACAAAGCCGGCGACAAACCCGCCCGCGTGCGCCCACCAGGCCACGCCGCCCATCTCCCCGCGCTCCGCCAGTTGCGACACGGACCCAATGCCGTTGACCGCCTGCATCAGAAACCATATGCCCAGGAAAAAGAACGCGGGAATTTCGATGAGACGGATGAACATGAAGATGGGGACGGCGGTTAGGATGCGGCCGTGCGGATGGAGCACGATGTAGCTGCCCAAAATTCCGGCGATCGCGCCGGAGGCGCCCACCATCGGCAATTGCCCGGCGGGGTTGGCGGCGATTTGGGCCGCCGCGGCGCCGATGCCCATCAGCAGGTAATAAAAGAAATATTGAACGTGGCCGATATTGTCTTCCACGTTGTCCCCGAAGATCAGCAGAAACCACATGTTGCCGAGCACGTGCATCCAGCCGCCGTGCAGAAACATGGATGAAAACACCGTCGTCCACTGCATGAACGGGTCGCCCAGGAACCGCGACGGCACGAGCCCGTACTGCAGGATGAACGGCTCAAGAAAGCCGGCGTTGGCCAGCGTGAGTTCCTTAAAGAAAATAAACAGGTTGAGGCCTATAAACGTGAGGTTAACGAACGGAATGGTACGCGTGCGGACGCTATCGCGAAGTGGAAACATGGTCCCCTACGTACGTATCAGAGCGGGCGGCGTGCGGCGACGCCGGTGCGGCGCGGGTAATGCTTGGACGACGTTTTGACTTTTTTAATCAGCACCAGCGCGCGCGAGCCGCCGAGGCCCGTGATGTCATAATGCTTAATCTCGCTGATTTCCCCGCCCAACTCTTCCAGCGCCACATTAACGCGCGAGGCTTCGTCGGCCGCGGTGCGGCCGCGGTGCGCGATCAAGTAGCCGCCGACTTTGAGAAACGGCAAGCCGTATTCGATCAGCGTGGACAGGCTCGAAAGCGCGCGGGCGAACGCGAAATCGTATTTCTCGCGGTGTTCTTTTTCGTGCGCGAGTTCTTCGGAGCGCTTCCAATACACGTCCACGTGATTGAGTTCCATGCCGGCGATCACGGCGCGCAGAAAATCGCATTTCTTGCCGGTGGATTCGATAAGGGACATGTGCCAATGCGGATTGGCAATCTTTAGAGGCAAGCCCGGGAAGCCGGCGCCCGTGCCGATGTCGATGGCGCGTGCGTTCTTGGCCTTGAAAACTTCCTCGGTGATCATCGGCGCCAAGGAATCCGCGAAATGGCCGAGCGCGATGTGCTCCGGCTGGCTGAACGCGGTTAAATTGATCTTCTCGTTCCACAAGAGCAGTTCGTCCAAATGAATTTTGAAAAATTCGAGCCCGTCCGCCGGCAGCGCCACGTCCCAGCGCGCCAATGCCTTCTGCAGTACTGTGGCCCAATTGTCATTTATTGACGACACGTGTTTCCTCCCCGAGCGGTTGCTCGTACCGTTTTAAGAAAATCATCAAGGCGCTAAGATCCGCCGGCGTGACGCCGGAAATGCGCGACGCCATGCCCACCGAACTCGGGCGGATCTTATTGAATTTTTCGCGCGCTTCGAGCAAAAGTCCGTGGACTTTGTTGAAATCAAAATTCGCCGGAATCTTTTTTGCTTCCAAATTGCGGAAGCGCCCGATCTCCGCGCGCTCGCGTTCCATGTAGCCCGCGTATTTGTGCTGCACCCACACCTGATAGTCCTCGCTGGTCTGCGACCACGGGCCCTCCCCAATATCGAACGTGGAGAGCGGGTCGCCCGCTCCCACACCCTCTCCCATCCGGGAGAGGGCAGGGTGAGGGGCCATCGGAGATCCAAGTTTTTCCGGCTCACTCAATATCTTGGCCACGCGGCGGCGATATTTCTGAAATTCTTTGTGGGTTTTGTCCTCGACCAAGCCGACGCGGCGCCCATAATCCATCAAACGAAGGTCGGCGTTGTCCCAACGCAAATGCAACCGGTATTCGGCGCGGCTCGTTAAGAGGCGATATGGCTCGGTGACGCCTTTGGTGATCAGGTCGTCGATCATCACGCCGAGGTAAGCGTCATCGCGCTGCAGAATGAGCGGCGGCTCGCCTTTAATCTTGAGCGCGGCGTTGATGCCGGCGATCAGCCCCTGGCCCGCGGCCTCTTCGTAGCCGGTGGTGCCGTTTAACTGGCCCGCGAAATAAAGACCGGGCACGCGTTTTGTTTCGAGCGTTTCCGTGAGCTGTGTCGGCGGGCAGTAATCGTATTCGACCGCGTAGCCATAGCGGATAAATTTGGCCTCTTCCAAACCGGGAATCGAGTGCACCACTTTTTCCTGCACGTCCGCGGGCAGACTCGTGAACAGTCCGTTGATGTACACCTCATCGGTCGCGTAACCTTCGGGTTCGATGAAGATGTGGTGGCGCTCGTGATGCGGGAACTTCATGATCTTGTCTTCAATCGACGGGCAGTAGCGCACCCCGGTGACGTTGATCTTGCCCGAATAAATCGGCGAGCGGTCCAAATTGTTGCGGATGATGTCGTGCGTGGTTTTGTTGGTGTGCGTGAGCCAGCAGGGAATTTGTTTTTGCGGCAGCGCCCGCGTGCGGTGCGAGAACGGCACCGGGTTTTCGTCGCCCGGCTGCATTTCACATTTGGAGTAATCGATCGTGCGGCCGTCGAGTCTCATCGGCGTGCCCGTCTTCAGCCGTCCGATCTCGAAGCCCAAACGCCGCAGCGCATCCGACAGCGTGGCCGCCGGCGGTTCGCCGCGGCGACCGCCCGGGGTATGGTCCAGCCCGCAGTGGAGCAAACCCTTCAAAAAGGTGCCTGTTCCCAAAATAACAGCCTTGGAGCGGTAAAAAACGCCCTGGTTATCGACGACACCCGTCACCCCCAGGTTATCCACAGAGATATCCACACATTCCCCAGCGAGGACCGTCAAATGTGACTGCTGTGTGACGGTTTTGGTCATTATTTGCCGGTATTTAACCCGGTCGCACTGGGCCCGGGGGCTCCAAACGGCGGGGCCTTTGCCCCGGTTCAGCATCCGAAATTGCATGGCGGCCTGGTCGGTGGCCTTGCCCATCTCCCCACCCAAAGCGTCGATCTCGCGGACGAGCTGGCCTTTGGCGGTTCCACCGATGGCCGGGTTGCAGGACATCTCTCCGATCTTCGCGGGGTCCATGGTCATCATGAGGACGCTAAGACCCATGCGCGCCGGCGCCAGCGCCGCCTCAATGGAAGCGTGCCCGGAACCGATGACAATGACGTCGAACGTGGTGGGATGAATTTTCATTATTAGTGGAGCCGCGTGTGCACGCGGATGGCCGGGGCGCTTTTGCGCTGTTTTTCCATCTCGTCGGAAAGTTCATGCAGGCGCAGCTCGCCCAACAATTTTTCCGACAGAGGAAACAATTCGGATTCTTCCCGGCGCATATGGGACTTGAGTCCATGAAAGAACAACGCGAAGGTCTGCGGCCAGGTGTGGACCAACGGCGACGCCTTCACCTCGTTTTCCAACTGGTCCAAATACGCGTCGACGGTTTTGTGTTCATGGTCCAAGTGGTCCATGTAGGTTTCGTTTAGCGGCGGCATGGGCGCGGCTCGCACGGCGGCGCGGACCGGCGGATAATAAAAGTTGTCCTCAAACCACGCGTGAATGAGCAAATGGTCTTTAAACAGCTCGACCACGCGCAAAAGTTTGCGGTGATCGCGCGCCGAGGCGGGCTGGTTCGATATGTCATCGATTTCCTGGCCCATCTTCAAAAAAGTTTTATGGTCGCCGATGAGGCGGTCGGTAATTTTCATGGGAAGGGCCTATTCTATCTTAAGACACACCCGGATGGGTGGCGCGCCCTCTTTTTTCATCGACGGTAAAAAGAAGAATTCCGCCCACGATAAAGAAGAGCAAAAGCGAGGCGATGCCGGCGCGCAGGCCCAAAAATTGACTAACGACACCGAACACGGCGGGTCCTATCAGGGCCGCCGCTTTGCCCACCACCGCATACAGGGCAAAGAACTCACCTGAGCGCTCGGCCGGGATCATCACCGCAAAAAGCGAGCGCGCCGCGGCTTGGGATCCGCCCAAAACCAGGCCGATGATCGCGCCCATGGTCCAGAATTCCCATGATGTTTTCATGAATACCGCCCACGCAATCAAAACCGTGTACACAACCAGCGTGACCAGCAGGACATTGCGGTGACTCCACGAGTCGGCCAGCCGGCCAAACACCATCGCCCCGCCGAACGCCACGAATTGGACCATAAGATACACCAGCGCCAGCTGCGCGGTGGACATGCCGAGTTCCTTCGCGCCGAAAATGGAAGCCATAAGAATGATCGTCTGTATGCCGTCGTTAAAAATCAGGTAGGAAATGAGAAAGCGCTTCACGTCTTTTAGAGCGGCCACGCTTTTCCACGCGGCGGCCAGCGCCTTCAGCGCGCCGGTAAAAACCTGGCCGATCGTGCCGGGGTCTTGCACGCCGGAAGGGGTGCGGTCGCGCACCCACAGCACCATCGGAATCGAAAACAGGAGCCACCACACGCCGGCCACACCCACGCTCGCACGCACAGGCAAGGTGCCGTCGCCCCCCGGCAGCCCGAAAAGCGCGGGGTTGCCCATCATCGCCATATTGAGCGCCAGGCACAACCCGCCGCCGATATAACCGAGCGCAAAACCGAACCCGGAAACGCGGCCCGCGTTGGGCGCGTCCGTCACGTCGGTCAAAAACGCGTTGTAAAAAACAAGCGCCATTTCATAGCAGAAGAGCGCCATAAAAATGGCCGCGAACCCAA
>CAZCJA010000021.1:0-32186 GCA_964499015.1 uncultured Elusimicrobia bacterium | reverse complement strand
CGGCGTCCCAAACAGGCGTGCCGCCTTTCTCAAATTTATATCCCGTCACGACGTGGCCGATTTCCTTGCCGTCACGCATAAACACCGGCCCCGTCACGTCCATATCAACGGTTATGCCCTCCGGCAATTTTTCACCGATGATTTTTTCGCCGCCTTGAATGACGACTTCCCCCGCCCACTCCTGGCCGCCGCTGGATGGTCCGGCGACGAGATACGTTACATTGCGTTTCACCAGCGCAAACAAAACGTCTTTCCCCGATTCTTCCAACTCTTTAAATTCGTGGCCGTCAGGCATGCCTCCGACGTCGTCTCCATTCGGCATCTTGAAATACTTCACGCCTTTCGAGGCCAGATCTATCAGCGTGCCGTCGGCGATCAGTTGGATAAACGTGGCCAGCGCGCCAGGCCCGCGCGTTAGAAGCCGGTATTCGCCGTCGTCCAACCCCAGCGCCTGAGGGCTCACCCATTTGACCCCGCCGTCGGAGGACCAGGACGGAATGCTGCGCAAGGTGCGCATGTGCAGGTTCACCTTGTCATTCGGATCGTAATCCGGGTCCCATTTGATCGCGTCGCGGACGTACATATCGTTGGAATCGCCGGCGATCAGCACGACATCCACTTGTCCCTGATCGGGCACAAGATTGTGCAGCGAATTCAAAATGATCGACATCGCGTTTTTAATGCCGAGCCCGTACATAAACATGAACACCGCGAGAAGCGCCTTGGTCATGAAGCCCGGGACGCGAATGGAATTCCCAACGAAACGCCGTCCTTCGCCGACCATGTTGTAGCCAAGCGCGACCGCGTGCGATAAAAACGCGTTATTCAGATAGCGGCGGCCTTCTTTGATATCCAACTTCGTTAGATCGGCGATCTTTTGTTTTGTTCCTTTATGCAGCGCGATCAATTTCGGCGGAACGGCCTTCGGGGTTTCCGAACGAGGCACGAAATCGCCCGTGGGATTGCGCAGTTCGTTCAACAGGTGAGCGCGAATATTACGATCGAGGAAAAATTGAGTGACGCCGCTCAGCGGAAGCATCGCCGGGTTTTGGCCGCTGTCAAAACTTTGCTCCAACTCTTCGAACGTAAACACGCCGATATCGTCCACCTCTTCCGTGTGGTGTTTATTGAAATACGCGACAATGCGGTCAAGCTCCTCGTCCGTGATCTGCGCGGTGAAGAAATAAAGCTGTTCGACATTTTTGGTCAACGGCTCTTCGACGTGATAAACGCCGTCTTCGAAGTAAGGATGCCCTTTATGCGCAGAACGCCCGAGCCGGCGGCTGAACGCTTTTCCGTCAACGTTCGGCACCGCGCGCAAGCGTCCGCGCAGATCGATTTCCAACAAATCCAAATGAAGCTCCTCGTCTCCTTCGGTGATCGCGGTCATCGCCGGCGAATGTCCCACTTCGACGTGGCCGGCGGCGCTCCAATCCAAGTAATTGCGCGTGTATTGAACGATCACGCGGCCGTCAGCGGTGGTTAGCGCCAAGTACGCGCCCGCGTGAGGAATTCCTATCTCGTGCATTTTCTGGAACGAAACGAGCCGGCCTGTCGGCTTGGCCGTTAGCGGGTCCGTTTCTTCATAAAACCCTTTCCAGGCGCCGGTGTTGCCGACCGGGATGCGCTTGTTGCTGCCGACCGCGCGAATCGCCACGTACAGCTGATCGGCGGAGCGTCCAAAAACAGAGCCGGGGCCATATTTTTCCAGAAGGTCCTTAATCTCATGCACGTCCGACGTTTTTAATTCGTTGTAAATCAGGTCCTCGTACTTTTGATCGGTCAGCGCTTGGCGCACGGTCAATTCGTAGTACGTCCTAAAATCGATGACCGCTTCGCGATGAATGGGCGGGGTTACTTCGATGATGTCGCGCATCGCCCGCAACCAGGTCTTCCCCTTGATCAGCTCCGCCAGGCGAATGATCCGGCCTTGATGAACGATCCACGGATTGGAATTAAGATAATCCACGTCCGTCGGCTGATACTTTGTGCCGAGATCGCGGTCGCGATAATCAAGAAGATGGAGCTTCAAATCCAAATCGAACAATTCGCCGTGCGGCGGTTTTATGAGTCCAAACAGACGGTCCCCTGCGACGCCCAACGCATAAAGGAAGCCGAGCGGGACCGTGAGGGGCGCGGTTAAAAGTGCGACCGGCTCAATGGTGATGAGTTTCAAGTGCACCCATTCGTGAATGAAAGCGATGGCCTGTACGACGACATTGGCGTTCTTTTCATTAATGAGAATGACGGGGCGGTGTTCAAGCGACGGATCGAGGGAATCCAAATAAATCGTGACGGCGATTGGATAGCGTTGATAAAGACTTTGCGGATCGTCCAAATCGAACAGATATGCGTGCTCAGAGGCGAGCACGGGCGCCTTGTACTTGAGCCAGGCGATTTTCCAAGCCTGCATATGGCCGCTGGTATAGGGAGATAACAGGCGATAACCCGTCGGACCAGACGAGAATATTTTGCCCACAAGCGGGCGCATGAGAACCCACAATGCCGCACCCTGAAGAAAGGCCGCGCCCGAAAAGATCGACAAAACGATGCCCGCTGTTTCGTGCTGGAAATAAAGAGGCACACTTGCCGCGAGCCCCGCGATACCGTACAACAACGATCCTTTTACCGTTATCGGCCGCGCGTTGCGGGCGTCGGGCGCCAAGCGTAGAAGATTATCCAGCAGCGGAGCGATTTTACGGTCGAGTCTCACCAGCCGCGATATCTCGGTCTGATTTTCCAACACCGTACCCGACACGCGCTTAATTTCCTGGCGCATTGTGCGGCGCAAATAGCTGTCGGCCTCGGCGGGAATTTGGATCTTCGTCCACGCGTAGTAAACGCGCAATATTTTCTCATACAAAGCGACAACATCGGAATCGGTCGGGTCTTTGGCGCGCAGAGTGTTGAAGCGCGGGTCGCCTCCGTAAAACTTAATGATGTAGGCCAGAATCCGCGCCTCGGACAACGAAATACCCAGCTGATTTTTCACATTGGCAATCAAGGCTTTTTCAGTGGGCTCTTTTTCCACTGCCGCCAGGATCGCATCATCCAGTCCCGGATATCGAACGTCCCCGCGCGTGTCGACTTTGATTATCAAACGCGGGATCGGATGCGCGTTCTGCCACGGCAAAATGTCCACGGAACCATCATCACGTTTAATGACGTCGACCGATTGAGCGTTTCGCAGGAAGGCCAACGCATCGGGCACTTGCCACATGGAGTACGACCAATCGCTTTTCCGCCCAAAACGCCAACCCAGGAAAGGAACCTTTTCGACAGTAAGCCTCTTTGTGCCAATCTTAAACGTGGCCCCAAGCGTGTCCAGCCACACGTCGCCTTCCGCAAACCCAACGGTTGATTTCACGGGCTGAGCCATGATCAGCCGACCAAATATGTGCCCAAGGACGTACCCAACCGGTCCGGCGATCAGAGTGCCGACCAGCGAAACCATGGCTCCGCCCATCCACGTATCAATTCGCTCACGGGACAAGCGCCGTTCTTCGGGCGTTGGATCAGACGGATAGCGAATCAATTCGGAGATGTCGGAGTCATCCGGCGTGACCATCCGATAAATGAGATAGCTGGCAAAAAACCCAACGGCAACAATCGATAAAACATGAAATATTGTGAGCCCGCCCGGCATGACGGCGATATTTCCCAAAGCCGGCACGTTCGCAAAGCTGGCTAACGGCTGAATTGCGTCCGCCGTCGGACCGACGACAAAGTTTTGCGCGCTGGCCGCGTGCGCCACGATCGCGTTCTTGCCCGCCGCGCCGATCAGCGACAACGCTCCGCCGGAAGCGCTGGTCACCGCCGTTTGTTCCACTACGCTCGCCACGCCGTCGCTCGCCGCAAAAGCGGCCATCAAGAAAGCGATCACGGGCAGCGCTTTTGGAAATGTGCGGCCGGAATTGGACATTATTGGCGCTCCCAGCATCTGCGCGGCGTCGGCGACCAGGGAACGTTTGGCGAAGAAAAGAGTCTGCAGCGGGCCGTGCCCTTTCAAGAAGCTATTGAGGGCCGGACCGTCATTGGTCAACGCGGTGATTTTCGGCGAAAGCACGCCGACCTTTTTGCCGTTTTTCTCCAGAAGCGCTTTGACACCCGCGGTGTGGAAGCCCCCCGCCACAATAACCACGCGGGCCGCCCGCTCGTTGGCCGCGGCGCGCAGCGCGTTCGCGGCGATGCGCGCGTCGCGCTCATGGGCCAACCGGTAGAAATCTTCGAAGCTCGCCAGCGATTCGCCAAACGCCGGACGGCGGCGCTGATATGCCGACCAATCGGCGTTGGTCATTTCAAAACGGATCAATTTGGAGAGCAGCGTTAAGTTATGAAGCTCGGAAATCAGCGGACGGCGGTCGGATTCGATCAGCGCGGCCAAATCGTCGTGAAGTTTTTCAATGGGAAAAGCCTGGACGGTTTGCGCGTGCCGGACATAAGCGCTGAGCGCCGGCAATTTGGCTAGAAGCGCGGGGTTGGCGTCGCTGTTGAGGAAAATCTCGCGTTCTTTATCGATGCGCACGGTGTCCAGCGTCTTTTCGGCGTCGAGGATGTGCGTGAAATTCATAAGTGTGGAGGAGATCGTCCGGCCGGCGGTGAGCGGACGGATCACCTCGGTCATCGAGGCGAGGCCCGAGTGGTAATTCTTCAGCGCGAAAAACGCCGCGCGATCGGTTCCGCGCAGCGTCTGTGACGCGTGCAGCGAGAGCATTTCCATGGCGGCGTCGATCTGACGCTCCAATCGCTCTTTGCGCAGATAGCTTTTCTGATACGCGGCGACGTTCTTCTCGTACAACACCGGATCGTCGACACCGATCACCGGCGCCGTGCCGTCACTGCTTAAACCAAACCATGAGATCGCCGAGATCAAATCCTGATCAAGCAAATAGTCGGCGATCTGGGTGGTGACATTTTCGTCGGGGAATTGGCGGAAGGGCGCGAAATCGAAACGGCCGTGGGCGGCTTCGGCGCACACGATGAGCTTTTGTCCCTCTTTGGCGGCCTCGGCCTGCAAAAACCGGAGCGCCTGACCGATGTTCTTCTGCGCTTCGATGTTCGAATGGACGTCTTCGATTAAATAGTACGAGGCGCTCGCGGATTTTGAGGTCAATGTGAGCGGCTGCTGCAGGCGAACGTGGGATTGAAGGACGCGCGGCGAGGCCAGCGACGAGGCGACATTGCCCGGCGAGGAAAAGACGTTGGTTGTTAAAAAGACGGCCAAAAGACCGGCGGAAACGACTCTTTTGAACATCCCCTATTATAGGGTCGGGGCGGTTAAGAAGGCTTTAAGGAGGGGTAACGGAGTTGTAAAAAAACAATGTGAAAAAGAGGGCGATTTAACGCGTTGTTTCCTCCCCCCTTGAGGGGGAGGTGGGCCCGAAGGGACCGGTGGGGCAAGTGATGAGTTACAGGAAAGTTTTTATTACAGCGCCCAAGCGCTTGATTCCGCTGCGGATGGCCTCGTCGGAGGAATTGGTGAAATTAAGACGCATCGTATTTTCCCCGCCGCCGTTGGCGTAAAACACCGACCCGTCCACAAAAGCCACCTTTTGCTTGAGAGCTTTTTTGAACACTTCGGCCGATTTAAGGCCTTTGGGCAGCGTGCACCAGATGAACATCCCCCCCTGCGGCTCAATGAAAGTCACTTCAGGTGGAAAATGCTCGTGAATGGCCGAGAGCATCACGTTGGCGCGATGGGCGTAGTCTTTGATGATGACCGGGATGTGTTTTTCAAAGAAACCCATTTTGCAGTAGTGATACACCGTGTGCTGGATAAACGAATTGGTCTGCAAGTCCGCCGCCTGTTTGGCGAACACCAGCTGGCGGATGATCGGGGCGTCGGCCAAGACGTAACCCAAGCGAATGCCGGGCGACAAGGATTTGGAGAACGTCGATAAATAGATGACGCCTTTTCCTTTGGCGAGCGAATAAAGCGACGGCACCCACTTTCCTTTGAAACGCAGGAGGCCGTACGGATCGTCTTCAATGATCGGGATGTTTTTGGCCTTGGCGATTTTGAGCAAGGCTTTGCGCCGCTCGATCGTCATGGTCACGCCAGAGGGGTTCTGAAACGTCGGCACCACATAGATAAATTTCACACGCCGCTTAGCTAGCGCTTTCTCCAGCGCCTCCAGTTTCATGCCGCTTTCATCGATCGGCACGGTCACAAACTCCGGCTCATACGGCTTGAACGCCTGGATCGCGCCCAAGTACGTGGGGTCTTCGACCAGCACCGCGTCGCCGGGGTTAAAAAATATTTTGCCCAAGAAATCGAGCGCCTGCTGCGAACCCTGGGTGAGCAGCATGCGTTCCGGTTTTTCGTGGATGTTTTGGCCCTTCAACCACTCGCACAAATAACTTTTCAGCCCATAATGACCTTCGGTCACCATGTACTGAAGCGCCTTGGTGGCGTCCACGCGCATGGTTTCCGTCAGCGCTTTCTGAAATTCTTTCAGCGGGAACGACGTGGGCGCGGGCAGGCCGCCGGCAAACGAGGTGACACCGGGGCGTGAGGACACTTTAAGGATCTCGCGGATGATCGAGGCCCCCATATTTTTTGTGCGGTCGGCAAACGTCCAGGTTTTACTCATGAGGCGGGATAATAACAAAGTTCCCTCTCCCCTTGTGGGAGAGGGTAGGGTGAGGGGTTAGGCGTGCTTGAGTGCAAGGATGGCGTTTTGAATCTGTGTGGAAAGGCTGGTTAAGCGGCCAAACATGGCGCGAGAAATGCGCATGAGGTCGCCCCACGTCACATAAGACGACAGGGAGATGCGCTGTTCTTTTTCTTCGTCGAGCAGGAAAGAGTCGACCGGCGCACGATCGAACGAATCGGCCGCTTGAACGGCGATGAAAAGCTGCACTTTCTTAACGGCGTTGACGCGCAGAAGATCCGACAGCGTTTCCACGCCGTTGAAATTGTTTTTAAAGCGGTGTGTGTGGCCGTTGATCGTGGCCAGGATCGGCGCATTCGGCGCGGAGACGCGAATGACCGCCGTTTTCTGGCCGACGCCGAGCTTGAACGCGGTGGCGCGCAAAAGATTATTGATTTTGTCCGACAGCGCCGCGAACTGAGCGGTGTTTCCTTCCGCGGCCTCGTCCGCCGGGAACAGTTCTTGCTGCGTGGCGCCGAGGGCATCGGGATGGCCGGCCATCGTCGCCGCCAAAATCGCCGCGCCGACGCCTTGGGCGTTGGGAACCGTCATCAGGTTAACGGAGGCCCCGTTCGGTTTGTTTAGCCCCATGGTTGAGAGCGTGTCGCGCATGTAATCCAAATAGTGCGGGTATTTCTCGGCGACGCTGCCTTCGATGGCGATCGCGTAGCGGCCGTTAACGCCTTTGTCGATTTCTTTAACGATGGCCGCGTATTTGGTGGCGTTGATCACCGCCGAGCGGCGCACGACCATATTGGCCAAATGCTTCAAGGCGCGACGTTCTTCCACCGTCGTTTTCTTGCCCAAAATTTTCGCCACTTCGACCAATTCCTCGGACTTGTCGTTCTCGATCATCGACAAATGCTCGCCGGTGAATGAATAGGGTTCTTTAAAGGCGGACAACGCGCGTGACGGAATGATCGCGAACGACAAGCGCCGGGCCACTTCGCCCAAATACTTGCCCGACACCATTTTTTCCAGGACCTGCTTGCCCGACGGCGGGTCTTTCTCTTGTTTGTCCAGCTCGCGGTCCACTTCCAGCCAGAGGCGGCGCAGAAGTTTATCCCCGCCGAAATCGAAGTTGCCGGCTTCCAAGTTGCGCAAGCCAATGCTCTGGTCGAAAAGCGCGGCGTCGTTGGTCCCCGTGCCGACAATGCTGCCAATGATCACTTTGAGCGACTTTTTGCCTTGGCCGTAGAGCTGATAGGCGAGAACGATCATCGGGTTCAGCGTATCGTTCATGAGCGCGCTGACTTTTACGCGCGGCAGGCCCGCGTTATCGAGAGAATGGTTGAGCAAACCGGCGACATCCTGTCCCAAAACCGGGCGGCCTTTGGCGTCTTTAAATCCTTTCGACCAGCGCGCGGCGATACCGGAATTGATCGCTTTCTGCTCCAGCGGGAACCCGTACACAAAACCGATCTTGTAGTCGTTCTCGGTATCGTTATCGATCAACGCTTTAACGTTCTTGGCGATCAAGTCGAATACGGAGCGCGGATCTTTGCGATGAGCGGCCGTGAGCTTGATCTTGTCCATTTTCTTGACGACTTTGTAGTCGCCGCCGCCTTTCAGGTCGACCAAATAAACCGTCACGTTGGTGCCGCCCCAATTGACCGCAATGTAGCGGCCCTGTTCTTTGCCGCTTGGCATTTGGGCGTACGTTTCAAAATTATTGAGCGATTCCTTGCCGGCGATGTAGGTGCCGTTGCCCAGGCGCATTTGCCGGATAAATTCGGCCTCCATCGCCTTCATCTGGGCGATCGGCAGCTGCAATTCCAGCGACAAATCGTCGACGGTCTTGGCCAGTTCTTTCTTGGTTAATGATTGCGCGATCTTCACAGCCGGTATTCTATTTAAACGCTCGACGTTCTTCACGGACTCAATCGAAAATTCCCTGAATATCTCGGCGGCTTTCCAACGGCTGACGCCGAACGCGGCGGCCACGGAGCGAGCTGAATCCGGCACGCGCCACTTATATCGCAGCTTGGCCCACTCGTGCAGTCGAAACGCGGCCGCGCTTTCCCGCGTGATGCCGTATTTTTTCAACAAACGGCCCACATAGGTCTCGTTAATGCCAAAAATCTCCGCCAACTGCGCCTGCGTTTCATGGATGGTCCGGCTTGGACGATTAGTGATGATAAATTTCAGCCATTTCACGAACTCAATGACCTTTGGATCCCAGTGCCCATGCGCCATGCCGACAAGCGGCAGGACATAGGCCAGCTTGGCGAGCGTTTGCAGATCGATAAACGAATAAATTCCCAAGATAAAAAGAACCGTTGCGGCAATCGCGGCCGGAACCTCAATAACCGAAGCGCCGCGGCGAGCCTCGCGGCGCGTTGAGGGTTTAGCGGACATTTTGGCGAACAAATCTTTGGCGGGTTGAATGTTTTCCTGAAAGGCGCGCTGGCGAGCCATTTTAAGGATATGGTCGATCGACGTCCGTTTCTCCGGGGCCGGCAACAATTCGTCGGAAGATAAAGAAAGACGGGCGACGTCATCTTCATCAAAACCGACGATATGCAGAAGCTCATGCAGGGCGACACGTTGCGCGCCATAATCCTGGAGCTGGCCGGCATCGTTGTAGAGAGGACGCCAGCCAGAGAACGCCTTGTCGATCGCGTCGCGAAGAACTTCTAAGGAAAAATAAATGGTTTTGGTCGGAATGAAGACGAACCCCAGCCGCTGTTCGCGCCAATTTTCACGCGTATAGAAGTGCAGCTTTACGTCTTTCGGATCGAGACCCATCATTGGCGCCAAACGGTCCAAGGCCCTGCGCAAACGATTTTCACTCAGATCAGAGACGGGCGTATAGCGTGCAAGGCGGATTAAATCACCGATAAGCCCTGGAAAACCAATGATGGCCACTTCCATCGCCGCTTGGGCAGCGCGTAGGCGCGTGGTGCGATTGCGACGTGAAGAAGATCGCAATTCACCAAAGACACGCGCGGTGTTTTTCAGCACATTATTCTTATGCACCGTGTTTTCGTCGGACACGCGCCGCTCCAAAAGCTCCTGAATCATGCGGCCCGCATCGCGCACGCCTTCCATCGAAACCAAATCAATAATCAGATTTATATAGGGCGGATCGCCCAGCCAGGATTGCGCGGGTTTGACGCCCAGCGCTTTATTAGCGGCGTCCTTCACCCACCACGGAAATTGATCACCCGTCATGCCCTTGAGCAGCGGCGCAAACGAAGGTTCATTCAGCCGGCCGATCACGTACGCGTACTGGTTCAAAAGCGAGTCGATGCGGTGGCGCTGTTCTTCCTGCGCCGGTTTCAACTTGCGGCGCGCGGCCAGCAACGCTTGGATACGCTTGCCCATCGCTTTATAAGCCTTAAGTTTAGGCGAATGCACATTCATTTCTTTTAAGGCGTCGGCAAACATGTCTTTGGTTTCATCGGCGGATAGATGAGGGTGCAGCTTGTCGGCGCCAATTAAATCCAACTCCTTCATCAGGAATCCAGGCGCCGAGCCGTCGCCGTAGAAGGCCAGCAATAAAAGCGTTTCCCGGCTGTATTCCGCCTCATCCACCTCGGCGAAGTACGCGTATAAATTCTTAAGGATTCTCGTCAGCCAAACGCGTTCACGGCGGTGTGCGCGGAGATAATCGCGCACATCCGCGTTGTACAAATACCCCTTGAACATCGCGAATTCCATTTCCGCGTGGATTAAACGCTTCGACCCCAGGAGCACATTCTTATTATTTTTCATCCACTCTTTAAATTTCTGAACGGCCAGCGGGGTTTTTGTGCGGCGCCACGGAAAAATACCCGCCATCGCGGTAGCGCTTAAGGCGATGGCCAGCGCCTCAGGATCCAGCCACGCTGCCGCGAAAAGCCCCGGCAGTGTCATGGCCACCAACAATTCAAGCGAACCGATACCACGGCGACTGCCGTTTCCATAAGCGCGGCGCCTTTTTTCGTTTTGCAGCTGGAATGGATCAAACACGCTTGACTGAAAATAAACGTTTTTGTTTTCAGGCATGCGTATGGTCATGAAGTGACCGTCGCCATAAGCCAAACGCTCGTACCGCTCCACCATATGAACGCGGCCGCCTGGACGCACCAGCTTCGACACGATATCGACATGCAAACGCCCAAAATGATCCTTTAGATCATCCTCAAAAGCCGCATACTCATCCTGATCAAGCTCATCGCCGAAGTGTTTTTTGACCGCGGCGAAAATATCTTTTTCCGCATATTGGAAAAGAGCATCGATTAGATAAGCGGAATTAACCACGGCCGCGCGCCCGATGATCTCGTCAGGAATGCGCAGCACCTCTAAAACGGCATCGGCCTGTATGAAATTGCGCAAATCCTTCCCCAATACATAAAGGTTTGATGACTGGCGAACTCTCTCGCGCAACCGATCGAGCCACGGGGTTGGATCGATCTCAAGAAAATGAATGCGGTTCAGCTCGGCCGCTTCCCGCACTTTTATCGATTCGATTGTTTCCGGAAAGCCGACCACAAATACGTCGCTGACCTTTGAGGAAAAAGGAACGATGTCCGGCAGATAGCGGATAGGCCCCAAATGAACGAACGGTCCAGGGAGAATCGATTCGCTCAACGCTTTTTCCGCGCCCTTCTTCATCGCTGAACTGTGCTCATTGTGTTTGAATTCCAGCGTGAGCAGGCGGCGAGATCCGCTCTTTTTTCCGGCATCAGGTTCCGCGAGTCCCAAATAATCTTCCAGGAACTGCGCAAAGCGTTTCAGTCCCTCGCCGTTGTTATCGAAGAAGGCCATCTGCCCCGAGGATAAAACCATCGCCAAACCAAATGACCAGGCCGTCAGTACATACATCAATTCCCTTCCATTACCCGCGAAAACCATCGCCGCGGCTGCACCGATTAAAGCAAGCGCCGCTATGACGGCCGGCTGAACATGGCCGTTACGTCCATTATCCGGTCGGTGCCGGTCCATATCGAACGACGTGTTCCAAACGCCGATCAGTCGATCGTAAACCGAGTGCCCCCAATGATGCTCGCCCGCGATTTCATCAAGCGCTGCCATGGAGAAAAACTCGATTTCCGCGTCCTGCGCCCAATTGAGCTCAAAGACAGCCTCATCAAGGCCGTGTTCGGGGATATCTTTTTCGGTGAGATGATCGATCTGGGCGAGCGCCTGTATCAAGCGGCGCTCCACTTTACGCGCGACGTAATTTAGGCTGCGCGGCGTGTTCTTCATGTCCGGATCAATGCGCGCTTCACGGACGGCCGCATGTATCTCGCCAATGAACACGCGCAAAATATTCGTTTGAACGAGCTTTCGTTCCGCCAACTTTATGAGCAGCGGACGCAGCGACCCGGAAAGGACGACGGGAAGCGGGGCGCTGAGCGTCGCATTGCCGATGCCTGGCCGCTTGGCGGTGATATCGATGATCGGAACTTTTTTCAATTCGCGTTCGAGATGATGAACATCGCGCGGCTGATCATCAAAGGCAAACATGCTGACTTGTTCCGGATGGAAATGGAGGGCGTCAAAGCCTCGCAGGGAAACCGCGAACTTTTCCGCTGCGGGGAGAAGCGCCATATACTCCTCGAGAAAGACGACGATATGATCACCGATATCTTCGTATTCTCCGCCTTCCCAAAAAGCCATGGGCATCGCGATCGAATAGTTGGCCGCCTGCGTTGCAAATTGCTTTGTGCCGATAATCCATGGGTCCGGGTGGCCGGAAGCAATGGCCATCAAATCCGCCAGTTGAGAAGCGGCGGTATAAATTTCGGGCTGAGTCAGCGATTGGGCGATATCGAAAGCCGGACGGTCGATTAAAACCTTCGCCAGCGCGGGCATGGTGCCGCGATGCGCGGAGCGAATGTGCCGCAAGGCCTCTTCGACGTAAGGCTTGGAATTTTCGGATTCCCAACTCTGCTCAAGGACGTTGACGACCCCCTGTATTTTCTCGGCCGATACACCCTGATTAAACAACGTTGAAACAAATTCAACCCAATGGTCCGTTTCCGCGCCCACCATGAACGACGGCACATATTTTTCCGGGTTTTCGCTTTCATCCGCCAATGCAGCATCTTCGGCTTCGGACAAGGGCTGCGGCTTCGGCTTTTCCGGCGTGGCCAGCCAAAAGATAAACAGGTCGTACAAGAAATGCGGAATCAGGCCGATGGCCGGCGATGCGCCGAAGAAATAGGGAAGCGAAATATAAAACTGCAGAATAAAGAAGGAGGCCGGCATAACGCCGTGGTCGACCGGCGGAATGGACGTATTGATCTCAAAAAAGATGTGGGCCGCCGATAATGCCGCCAAATAGAGCGCCGCCGCCCACCAGCCCACGTTTGTATAAAGGCCGACGGCCACCGCTCCTTCCACGATCATACCGACAAGACCCGCCGTCTTAACCGCCATCGTCTGCTTCGGACTGCCCCATTTGGAAATGAGGTACAGATACAGCAGCGACGCCGGAGGTGGCGCGCGGGAAATCGTTCCCTTTGTGAATTTTTTAAGAAAAGCGAGCGTGTCGTCCGGGCTTGTGCCGATGCGGTAAGAGCGCGGACGGGCCGGCGGCGCGAAATCATTTTTCCCGACGGAATAGACCTTTACGCGTCGCAAGTCGGGAGCGTCATAAACGGGGCGATCGTTGCCCTCCGTTTCAAAGGCGTCGCCAAAAAACAAAACATTGCTTAAATCCCAGTGGATCCCCTGGCGTTTGAATTCGTGGATCAAAAAGCGGAAACCTTCGGCCTTGGTGGAAACGCGCGACGGGAACCGCGCGCGCAGCGCGTGGCGATACCCTGAAACATTCAAAAAGCGCCGCGGCACGTAGCGGAGGAATTTGGCCAGAACCGAGGCACGCGCCGGCATCACCGGACGCAGCGTGATGGTGGTTTCGCCCGAGATCATTCCCCTAAACTCGATCCCTTCGCCGCGAAACTCTTTATTAAGGATTTGTTCGAATTCGAGCGCGTAACGGGCGCGAACGTCGGACGCGACACCTTTCAGCTTCGCAACCATCTGCGTGTTTTCCCGATTCGTCAGAGACAGCACCACTTCCCCTTCGGGAATCTGCGCAATTAAAGGATCCAGCAGTTTCTTGGCGTGGGCAAACTGCACGTTGGAATATGTTTCCTGGCGGGAAAATTCATTGGCGACGATGTATTCGCGCCCCTGGGAATCGTAGTGGTGGATCGTCGTTCCTTCGCTGGTGATGGCGATAAGGTTGCCGGCGTAGGGAAGGCGTGTTTTATTTCCGTTCGCGTCCGTATCCATGGTTAATGCATCAAAAATACGCGCGCGCTTTTCGACCATCGGGCTTCCGGTCAGAATCACTATGAAATGGCTGGCCTTCATTAACTCGCGTAGCGTGGCAATCATTTCCGCGGACATGGCTTGTTCTCGGAGCGCCAATGTTTTATCGATATCGAAGGTGAACACCGCGCGTTTGAGTTTTTCTTTGAGTTCTGACTTGTCGATCAACAAACGGTCGGAAACGTAGGCCATCGGCCCCGGTTCAAAACCGGGCACGGCCGCCGCCTCCGCATCCGATTTGATTAACGCTTTCTCAATCCAATTCGGAGCGCGCGGCTCAATTTTGGTCAACCGGCGAAGAATCCCCTCCAGAACCTCAAGCGTCTTTTCTTCCACGCCCTCGGCCGCGTCCGCCGTGGAGGCGCCGATATGCGGAATAAAATACGCGTGGCCCGGATATTTTTCGGAAATAAGTTTCGTGATCGGCGAATGGTCGACGTCCGCGTAATAGGTGAACGAACCGTCGAATATGGCAGCCGTGACCAAATCCTGCCGCGCCGTGTTAAGAATAATCTTCACCCGGGATCCTTCAAGCGATTTCCCATTGATCATGCCTTCTGTATTTTCGGTAACCGGCAGATGAAGAGATAAAACGTCGGCTTCTTTTACGAGGGTGTTTATATCGCCCCGAGAGCGGGAGGCGATTTTAATGTTGAATTCAGCGCCGGTCAGTTTTTTAATCGCTTCCAATTTTTCCGCCACGAGTTCGCCGATTGGCCCGGCGCCCAAAATACCAATGGTTTTCCCGTCCAACGACTTAAAAAGAGTAGCGGCCTTTTCTGCTGAAACCGCGTGGAAAATAGCATCAAACGCTTCGGCACTGATTTCACCGCGGCCTTTTTTCATGGATTCCGCTAAGGCCGCCTTAAACTGAAGAACAGGCAAATCGAAAACCTCTTTCCATCCATCCGTTTCGGCCAAGTCAGTCATGTCCGCCCGAATCATCACTCCCGATTGTTTTTCCAATGCCGCGAGCAGAAACCGCAGGGTAAGATTCGCCACCGAATTGGCGTTGCCGTGTGTGCGCTGGACTTGGATTCCGTATTTCTCAGCGGCCTCTACATTAATATTGTCCACGCCCGCGCCGGCGCGGACGATCGTCTTAACGCCGTTTTTGGCGGCGAGCGCGATGTATTCCTCTTCTTTAAAGGCCTTTGTATCCGATCGAACGACGATAATGGCGGGCTTGTCGGTCTCTAAAATCCGGCGCAGTTTTTCCTTATCGCTTCCCGCGCCCGTTTCGCCGACCAGGACCGTCCGTTTGCCGAATTGGGCCAATAGCTCTTTAATCTGGCCGACGGTCTGCTCGTTGGCCGGAGCGTCCGCGAGAAAAACGCCCATAGGCTTTTGTTTCGCGTGGATTTTGCGCATCAGCGAGGTGAACATGCTTCCGAACGCCGCGCTCATCATCATGGCCAGCGCGCCCACCAATGTCAGCGCAAGGCGGTCGGTTTTCGCCAATTGCGTAGCCGCATATAATTTGAAGACAACCTCGGAACCTGGTTTTGAGGTTTTGAAAATGAGTTTGATCGATTCGAGCTCTTTTTTCCATATCCAGCTGAAATCGGCGTTGAAAGGCACGCGTTCGCCGTTGGGTTTTTCGATAAGAATCGTCGCATCCCCTTCAACCACTTCGGCTTTCAGCAACGCCCTGTTGTGATACTTGTCAATAAAGGAAGTCGTCATATCGACATTGCGGCCTGCCGTCATATCGACTTCCATGACGGCGGTGGTTTCCCCCGGCTTGAAGCGGACGACCATCGGATAACCGGGCAGATCGTAAATGTCGTAATCGATTGTTTTTCCTTCCGTGTCCAGAGGCGCGGGCACGAAGGAACGTGTTTGCGCGTCGTTGATAACGGCGGTAAAGCCGGCGCTTGTGCCGAGAAGAGTCGCCATAAGAATTGCTGCCAGCGTTTTTTTTATCGGCCGTTTCGCCCAACGCGCCAGCATGGCGGCCACCCCAGTGGCGGCGGCGCCGATGCCGGCCATCCCCGCGACAAGGTGGTATTCGACTTCGTAAGAGTTGCCCATGAAGTACAGAACCTGCGCCGTCGCGACAAAAACGACAATCGCGATGACAAAGCTAAAAAGAAGATTGAGCGGGTCTTTGGGTTTAATTTCTGTGCGGTGATCAGGCCCCACCATCCATTTGCGGCCCGGCAGACTGTTGCTGAACGCATGGATCAACGCACCCACAAGCATCAGAATGCCCCCTATTGGAAGGGCATGGCCGGGTTCCACCTGTTCGAAAGGTAAAAACAACATGGGAATGAAACCACCCATGGCAATAAGCGATCCTTTAGTCGACGCCAATAGTGTTTCCGGGAATGTAATAACTGGATAGTGCTTGCCGTTGCCCGTCGATACGCCGTAGTACGCATGCAAGGCCATGATGAACATAAACGTCGCGCCCAGCGCAAACAACGAAGGCGGGTTCAGGACGTTGTAAAGGTCGGAGGTCAGCGGAAACGAACTCGGGCTGCCCGCCGCGATGTAATTAAAAATTATGGAGTAATAAAGAAATATTCCGTTATAGAGAAATGTCTCGATAAATCCGGCCACGCGAACACCAAATTTTTTCGCGAGTGGATACAGCGCGCCGGCGATAGCCCCATCGCTTTCAATCTGCGTTTCGTGTACGCGTAGACGAAACGCTTTCCCGTTGATTAAACCGGAAATCTTTATCGCCCCGGCTGCGAGGCGTTTAACAACAACACTGGTCCAACCATTGACGCGTTCGAGCCACGAGGCCGCGACAAGCAGATGGACAGCCGAGTCCGCCACCGCTGAGACGCTTAAACGAGCCTTCGCTGCCTCGGACATCGGCGGCTGTGAAAGGAATAGTTTTTCTCCTGCAAACAATTTTTCCAGCGGGGTTTTTTCGCGGGTGAAGATGCTCAAATGTTCAAGGCCGGATTTTGTTTCAACGCGGGCTATTTTTGGCGTGAATGAAGCGTATGAAAATCCGACGCCGTTTTTTATGCCTTCGGAATGAAAACCGCCTGCGATCAGCACAACGTTTTTCGCGTTGTATTTGGCGACAGCCGCGGTTAAATTTTCAGCGATCTTCTGGTCACGAATCTCCGCTTCGCGATAAAAAGCGTCGAACGGTTTCAACGGCGCGCCGCTTGCGGCATACTCGGCCCATTCGGCCTTGGTCAGCGCAAAATCAATCAGCTTTTTCGTCAGGAAGAGGCGGCGAGATTTCTTCAACAGCGCGCGTTCCTTGTTCGTGCGCGACAGCTGTTCATAGACGCGCGCTTCAAGCGCCTGGAGTTCGTTTAGCAAGCGCTCCCCATCGATGCTGTCCGACAAGAGCACATAGCGAAGATAGTCGCCGAGCCGCGGGAATTTCAAAAACGAAAGCCCCTTCATCTCGCACAGCTTTTTCAACTCATCGTAAAACCGGGCGTGACTGATGGCGCCGGCGCGGAAAGCGGCAACGCGCGTCGTAAGCAGGCCGGTTTCTTTTTCGCTTAAACGGCGCACGAGAGTCGCAATCAAGCGGGTTCGCTCTTTTTCCAGTTCCGCTTCGTTAAGCGTGCCTTCCAGCCTCACGGCTTCAATCAGTTTCCGGACGTTTATCGGCAGCGCCGTTGTGCGGCTTTCCAATTCCGAAACGTATTCTTTCAGCTCAATCTCTTCGGCTCGATATTTCTGCACGACGCGGTCAAACGCGCGAAGCCGTTCGTTTAAGAAAATTTCTTTTTGGCGCTCCGCCATGCGGGCTTGTGCGGCATTTATTTTCTTTTCCCGCTCGCGCGCAAATGCGGCGTCTCTAACCGCCTGAACGTTGGCCGCGTAGTGGCCCGCATCGTCCACGCCGACGATCGGCGGAAGCGCCAGGCGGCCGTCAAGGCTCAATAGCGCCTGAATGGGCCCCGTGATTTGGTTTTCGGCGAGAAGTTTGTCGGCGGCGCGGCGAATGGCGTCTTGATCGGGAAAGTCACGGAACACACCGAGTTCGACCGGCGAGAACGCGCCTTCCAAAGCGACCAAGTCGACGCGGCCGTCGCGGATCAGCGCCTGCAGCGCACCGGCGATGTTTTTTTGGGCTTCCTGGTTGGAATGGACATCCTGAATGTGCAACAGGAACCCGTTGTCCGGAATTGTTCCGGCGTTCAGCTTGCGGATGGAACCGAACGATTCAAGGGTGGTTTTTTGCGCTTTGGGGGCGGGGATGGACGGTGTGGTACGAAATGTTTGGCGCGCGGCGGCTGCTCGTTCCTTCCAAAAATTGACTTCTGGTTTATGGGCGAACGCCGCTTGCGCGAAGATGAGAACCGCGAGGCAAGTGGAAACGATTTTGAGAGGACGGCGAACGGGTTTCATTTACACTATTCATGTTAGAAACCCGGCCTTAAAAGACGCTTAAGGGATGGTAACGGAGATGTAACTTTTTAGGCGGTTTTTGGGGTTATTTCGTGCCCATAACGATGCGCACAATGTTTCCCCGGTCGGCGATTTTCTCCACTTTGTGGCGGATATCGACGGCGGGAATGTTGGTGGCGTCGGAAATCAAGTCGACCAGAACCTGGCGGCGTTCTTCCGCCAGCGGCGACTTGACGGAATCGGCGTACATCTCGATGGTCACCGGTTTATTGGAGTTTTCACGGATGATATCGAGCGCGCGATCGAGCAAACCTTTCATGCCCACGTTGATGGAGGCCTGATCGGTCACAAACAAGCGGTCGTTGGCAAATTCGATGAAGACTTTCCCTTTCTGGTCATATTTGAGCGCATCCAATTGGAACGGTTCGCCCGGAAATGTCTGCGCGTTTTCATGCTCGTCGAACGTCACGAATTGATAGGAGTACAGCGTTCCGACGGTTATGAATGTATTGCGCTCGTTGCGGCCGTCCCATTGGACGGAACGCGGCGGCACTCCTTTACCGGACACCGTTTTGACGACCTCGCCGCCTTGATCGGACACCTTGAACTGCCAGTGTTTGATCGCGACTTTGGAGAGGCCCGGATAAAACGTGACCAACGGCGGCTCGGGAACAAGCGGTTTCCACGGATGAAGAACTTGTTTGGAATCGAGCATCGCGTAATGGTCAAAATCGGCATCGGACGGGATCGGTCGGGCCTGCTGCAGCACTTCTTCGGTGCGGTCGGTACCGCTGTCGATGATTTCCTTAACATTCAGTTCGATCGACGGCGGCGGCTTTTGGATCTCAAGTTTTTCTTTGATTTCCCCTTTGACCGTTTCGGAAAGCGGCTGATTGGGCGCCATTTCAGCGCCGTCCGCGGGCTTCACGGCTTCGGCTGGTTTGGCCGCAGTTTTTTTGTCGGCCGCCCAGAGCGGACTAACGGTTAAAACCGTCATCAAAATCAAAACCTTCTTTGCGTTCATGTCATTCTCCTCGGAATATGAAAGTGATAACGCCTTCCTGAATAACGTTCGATTTTTCCGCAGGAAGTGTTGAGAAAATCCATTTTTTAAGCGCGGCGATTACTTTGTTGTCAAAACTCGGACTGCCCGATGAAACTTCGACGACGATGCCGTCCAAAACTTTGCCCGCCGCGTTCACGCGGAAGCGCAGGGCCACACGAGCGTCCATTTCATAGGGCGGCTTGGATTTTTCGCGGATCGGCCGGCGTGATAATTCGCCGGTAATGGTCTCGCCGTTGGCGCTGGAATTTGA
The DNA here is from genome assembly GCA_964499015.1 of uncultured Elusimicrobia bacterium. Classification (GTDB taxonomy): domain Bacteria; phylum Elusimicrobiota; class Elusimicrobia; order F11; family F11; genus CAZCJA01. Next base: position 12,613 of record CAZCJA010000021.1, on the reverse strand, counting down.
AACCGTATCTTGTACCGTCAGCTGGCGTCGCGGAAGCATGCCGGTGCCCGTGCCCTGCCCGCCGATAACTCCATATGGACTGCCGCCGCCTTGTCCACGGCCGCCGCCCTTGCCGGTCCCCTGCCCGCCAAGAGTCGCCCCCCCGCCGCCGGTACCGGTGCCGGATGTTCCGGATCCCAGGCCGCCCGCGTCGATCATGCCGCCGCCGGAAGCGCTGCCCATGGCCAGCCCGCCGCTTGTGCTGGCGCCCGTGCCGGAGTTATTTCCGCCGCTGCGGGACATTCCGGAGAAACCTCCGGACGCGCCCGCGGCAGAACTGCCCGCCGATTTGGATTTAAGCGCGGCTCCACCCACAACGCCGCCCGAACCAGGCGCGTCCATTGATGTAACGGAAGCGCTCGTTGTGCGGCCGGTGGTGACCGGAACCATGTTGACGTTCGAAAGCTGGTCCATTTCTTTTCCCGTGGCGATCTGGAACGGCATGTCCCGTTTTGCCACTTGAAATGTCTTTTCCTTCAAATTGGGCGATGCGGAAGCCGCTGTGCCGATGGAACGGTTTTCGACAATAACGTCGGCTTCCTTTCCTGATGCGACAGCAAATTCTGATTTGGACTGCAGGCCTTTGAAATTTTTCTTGTCCGAAAACGATTTATCCACGAGCTGGCTGCTCTCGGCTTTCGCCCATGTGGGCCCCGCGTTTTCAATTTTATCGGCGACCGCGCCGCCCATGGCAACTTCGGGCGCTGCCTTGGTCGCCGGCTTAGAGGCATCGGAACCACCGGCAAAGAATTGTTTTACGCGGCCCATGAGTCCCCGTTTACGGCCTTCCTCGCCCGGAGCGCCGGGCTCCGAATATTCGGGAACGTCGGACATATAGCCCACCTGCAGAAGCGGGTCGCCGAGCGGCATTGAACCCGATTCAGGCAGCATGATCATGCCGCCTTTCCATAAAAAAAGAAGAGCGTGCGCGACAAAGGCGACGGTCAAGCACGTCGCCTCGCGGCGATTGAACCCCATGCCAAGTCCGCCGGCGAACACGTTCATCATGGCCGCGGAGCCTCCGACGCCGTCATTCCTTCGATCGGCGTCACGCGTTGTTTGGTCGCGATCGCGACTGGAAATTTTCCCGCATACTGATTCACGGTTTTGATCAAGTTTTCGACGATTCCATAGGGCAAATTCTTATCGGCGCGAACGATCACCACCACATCTTCGCGGCCTTTGAGCGTCGCCCGAAGGCGCGACGGCAGTTCCTGCCACTCAACCAGTTCGTTATCGATCGAGATGCCGCCGTTTTCGCTGAGACTCACCGTGATGTTCTGATCTTTGGTTTCTTTGGTCATCGCTTCCGGCAAATCAACGGGCAAGCTCGGAATGTTTACGATCGGGCTCATCACCAGCAAAATGACGAGCAACACCAGCGTCACGTCGATGATCGGAACGACGTTGACTCCGGTAACGGCTTCTTCGGTCGGTTTTACGCGTTTCATGAGGCGCCCTTTTTGCGCGGCACGAGCGAGAGGCTCAAAGCGCCGCTTTGTTTGACGATATCGAGCACACGGACCACGTTTTCATAGCGAACGTCCTGTGCCGACGACACCAGTACGGTGCGTTCTTTCATGCCGGCCAGGCGCAGCTGCAGCGCGCGGTACAAATCGTATTCGGTGGACATAATTTTGTTATTGAGCGTGGTGCCTTTCGCGGTGATGTCGACGAAGATCGGCTTCTCGTTGATGCTCGGGCCTTTAAATTTTCCGGCCACGGCCTGCGAGGCCTGCACTTGGATCATCGACTGCATCACCATCGGTGAAATCACCATGATAATGATGACGAGCGTTAAGCAAACGTCAGCCAGCGGGATGACGTTGACCTCGTTTAACGTTTCGAGATCGGACTCAATGTGACGCTTTCGCACGGATTTCGCTCGCTTTGGGCTGCGCCGGTTTATCGCCGGTGGCTTCGCCCCCGTAAACCAAGATGATGATTTCCTGAGCGTAGTTGTTCATGCGCGTCACGATGGAACGCAGGCGGTACGTGAAGAAGTTGTAGAAGATCGAGCTCGGCACGGCCACGAGAATACCCATGGCGGTGGCGACGAGAGCTTCGGAAATACCCGCCGCAACGATGTTGGCGCCGCCGGAGCCGGAACGCGCCAAGTCGTGGAAGGCCTGCATGATACCGGTGACGGTACCGAGAAGGCCGACGAGCGGAGCGATAAACGAGAACGTCGCGAAGATGCCCAAACGCGCCCGCAATTTCTCCTGCATGTTTTCTTTCTCGACCATGACCAAATCTTCGTTATCGGCGCGGGTAAGATGCGTGGAGCTTAGCGCCGTGTGGAAGACGCGCGCGTAAACATTGCTGCTCTGCGCGCACATCGTTCTGGCTTCATGCAGGCGCCCGGCTTGAACAGCCGCCCTCAATTTCTGCCAAAACTTCTCGTCCCAGCCCGCGTAGGCGACGTAATACCACGCGCGCTCCAATAGAAAACCCAGCATGACCGCCGAGAACACCATAAGTGTTCCGATGATCGCGGGGTTGACTTTAAAAATCCCCATGAAGCCCATTTCCATTAACATGGCTCTTCCTCCGTTTGTTTAGTTGTTATTTGCCTTCGGCTCTTAAAATCCGGGCGCGTTCGATCGCCGCTTGCTTCCAATCGGCGTTCTTGGTGTTTTTCGCAATATCTTCATAGACGGCGATCGAATTGTCCACTTGCCCCATTTCCTGATAGAGCTCGGCGAGCGTCACCATACCGGTGATGCGCACGTCGTTGGCGACGGGACCGGTCTGGCGCAGTTTCTCGAACACGGCGAGCTCTTTGTTGGGCAGTTTCAAAAGACGGTACACGCGGCCTTGGGCCACGAGCGAATCGAAAATCTCTTCTGAGTTTTCCGGGATCGCCTGATAGTGTTTGAGCGCCGCTTCGTATTCCTTGATTTCCTCGTTTAGCTCGCCCATCTGAAAGCGGATCTTGTTTTTCTGCGGATCATCGGGGAAACGCGTCAAGATGCGTTCATAGGAACTGAGTGCTTCCGTCGGCTGTCCCAATTTCTTGTAGCAAAGAGGAATATTGATCATAGCGTCGCGCGAAAGCGGGCCATTCGGGTCGGCCTCGAGCGCGTCGTTGAACGCAATCACCGCTTCGTTGAAATTTCCCGCCTGGAAGTGGCTGACGCCCAAACGGAACAGCGCCTGTACGCGGTTCGGGGCTTTCGGGAAGTTCAGCACGTAGTTTTTGTACGCGGTGACGGCTTTCGGATACTCCTGCAGATTGAAATGGCATTCTGCCATGTAGAAGTAGGCCTGCGTGACTTGTTGGGCCTCGGGGAATTCACCCACCAGCTTCTGGAAGTACTGCAAAGCCTGTTTGTATTGCTTCTCGTTGAAGGCGTCCGCGCCCAATTGCCAGTAAATGTCCGCGGTGAGCTTGCTCGTCGGAAACTTCTCGGTCAATGCCATCAAATCGCCTTTCTGCTTGCCCTGGCGATAATGCGCCATTTGCAGCAGCTCAAGCACGTCTTTTGATTTGGGGTCTTTCGGATAGTTATTCAGAAATTCCTGCAGGCGCTGGGCGGCCAGATCGAAACGGCCCTGGTTGTAGTAGCTCTGGGCGATCTGCACGCGGGCGGCCTTGGTTTCGGAGTACTGCGGATATTTGTCGATCAACAACTGCAGTTGAATCGCGGCTTCGGAGTAGTTGCCCAGACCAAACTGTGTTTTGCCGATCTGGTACAGCGCGTCCGGCGCCAAACCGTTCTGTGGGAAGTTTTTCACGACGCGGCCCCAGCGGTTCATCGCTTCTGTGTAATACTCGAGGCGATAGTAGGACATGCCGGCCTGATACAGCGCTTCCGGAACAAGCGGATCGTCCGGATAGCGGTTGGTGAATTCGTCGAAGTAGCCCATCGCCTTGTCGTATTTCTTCTGCGTGAACAAGACCTGCGCGGTGTCCATGAGCACTGAGCGCTTCACTTCCTGGCTCTTCAAATTTTCGGCCATGCCGAGCGCGCGTTCGTGCGCAATCGCCGCTTCGTCGTATTTCCCCGCCTTGGCCAACGAAGATGCGACGCCCAGCATCGCGTGCGCGAGTTTCGGGGTATCCTTATAGTTATCGACGACAAGCTGATAGGTGCGGCCGGCCGCTTCGTATTGGTCGAGCGCGAAATACGCTTCCGCGACCCACAAATAAGTGTCGGCCTGCCAACGCGTCGGGCTGACCGGCGCGAGTTTCAACTGCGAGTTCAAGCTCGTCACGATTTCGGCCAGTTGGTTGTTTTGGAAATAGGAGGTCGCCATTAAATACATCGCTTTTTCGGAAAATGCGGAGTTACCGAACTGATCGATAACGATCTGGTATTCCTGGTTGGCTTCGCGGAATTTGGCCATGCGCTGCAGGCAAATGCCTTTGATCAAATGGGTTTTGGCGGCGAGGTCGCCCCACGGATAGACCTTTAAGAATAGCTGGGCACGGGCAACGGTGGTTTCATCCTGGTTCTGCTGGGCCAAGCACCAAATGATTTTGTACTGGGCGTCCATGCGCAATTCGTGCGTGTCCGCAATTTGGCTGAAAAAGGAAATGGCTTTGCCGTATTCGCCTTGGCGCAGCGCCATCTCGCCCAACATGTAAATACCATTGGGCAAATTGACGTCGTCCTGAAACGTGCGGACCAGCTGTTCCCATTTGAGTCCCGCTTCCTGGAAACGACCCAACTGAAATTGAATGCTGGCCATGCGGTGCAGCGCGTACGGACGAAGCGGGCTTTGCAAATACTTGTCGAACACTTTGCGGTAGCTGTCATAGGCCAAATTAAGTTCGCCAACCTGGTAATACGCCTCGGCCATTTGTAACTGCGACTTATCGGCCCAAAAACCGTCGGGCTCCATCTCGGCGACGTCTTTAAATATCTGCGAAGCGGCAATGGTCTGCCCCAGTTTCCGCAATGCGACGCCTTTATAAAAGCGGGCGCCCAAATCCTCCGGCAAAAGCGACAAAAGCTCTTCGGATTCCTGCAGGCGGTTGCGTTCCATATAAATGAGACCCAGGGGGACGACCGCCGCGGGGTTGTTTTTGTATTTCGGGTAAGACTGGATCAAATCGTTGAGAAGAACTTCGGCCTTGTCGCGGTTTTTCATCTGCATCATCGCCAGCGCTTCGCCGAGGATCGCTTCCGATCTCAGCGCCTTCGGCGCCTTCAGCTTCACGATTTTGAAATGGTCGATCGCGTTTAAATACTTCTTCATGTTGAATTCGCAGTGGCCAAAACGGAGCTGGGCGTTCAACGCCTCATACGTTCCCCCGTATTTTTTAACCACCGCCATAAAATGATCGGCCGCTTCCGGGTACTTCTTTTGCGCAAACTTGATTTCACCGAGGGCGAACTGGGCCTGGGCTGCGAGTTTGTGTTTGGAGTGGTAGTTTAGAAACGCCTGGAATTCCTGTTCCGCTGAATCGTAACGGCCGTTCTGGTAAGCGAGGGAGGCGAGTTTAAATTGCTGAAGTGGATCTTCGGAGACGCCGAAAACCGGCATGGCGATGAGTCCCGCCATGAGAACCGAGCTGACTATTTTTGTGAACTTCATTTCATTTCTTCCTCCGACCCTTCGGTCCCGTTCAACTTCAAGTCCATGTTCGTCTCGTCATCAAGCTGGTTGTTCGGGAGCGCCAAGTCCAAGCCGCCGTCAACTTTCCAGCTCTTGCCGTTCTTGTAGTCGACCGTGAAGGTGTAGTTGTATTTGCCGTCCACCATCGGTTCGCCCACTTCGTTGCGAGCGTCCCATTTCACGATCTCCGGCGGTCTCAAGTCGCCGCCGAGCTTGCGCACATCTTTGCCTTCGCTGTTCTTGATCTGCAGCGTCCAGCGCGCGACCATATGGTCGGGCACCGCGGTCTTAAAAGCCACTTCGTTCGCGAAGCCGGTCAGCGGATAGATCGCACGGCCTTCTTTCATCGGCGGTTCAAGGTCGGTCTTGTAGATGTTGTGCCAAGCCCATGTGAACGAAACCTTGTTGAACGCGCCCAAATCGGTGTCGCTGAAAGCGTAGTCAACGCGAATCGCGTTGAGTTTTACGCCCATTCCAAAAGTATAGCTACGATTCGCGTTATAGCCACCCCGAAGTGAAAATAGTTTGTGCGGCGCGTATTCCACGCCGGCCGCGTACAGAGAGTCGCCTTGGTTGACCTTGGTCATGTCGATCGCGAGCAAAAGTTTGTCCTTATAAACCTCGGAGGCCACGCCGAGACGAGTGATCGGACGAAAAACATCTTCGTCGGTGTCGAGCTGGACTTTCGGCGAGTTCATGTTGGCCATGGCCATACCGACTTTCAAATACTGGCTGTGTGTCCACATGAGGCCCACGTCCAAGCCGAAATCGCTGCCGGAGTAGCCGACGATCTTGTTCTGAATAAATTTAACGTTAACGCCGCCGGACAGGTTGTACGGAAGCTTATGCGCGTAGGAGGCGAAAAGCGCGTTATTGCGGATGCTGCCGTTGGAATCGGTGATGGCGTTGTTCACGTCGCGAACGACAAATTTGTCGGACATAAGCATCGCGGCCGAAAGGGCCACCGTGCCCAATCTATCGCCGAGCGGGTTGGCCGAGGCGATGTAGTTGTAGCTGGAGTCCAAGAAAAGCGGGGCGTGCATGGCCATGAGCTGGTGTTCGTCCAAATGAGCCAAACCGGCCGGGTTGAAATAAGGAGCGGAGGCGTCGTCCGCAACCGCGGTGAAGGCGCTGCCCATGGCCATCGAGCGGGCGCCGGCGCCGATATTGAACACGTCCGACGCCTGGCCAAAGCTAGCCGAGGCATGGGAATGAATCGCCGTAAAAAGGATCAGAATCGCGGCGAGCGCGATATACGCCAAACGAGCAAAACGGCCGTTTTCAGCCTGGTTGTTCACGTTTGAAGTCAGGGAGATGATTATTCTGTCCATTTTAGTTTACCGCCGTTTTTGTGGTCTCGAGCGATTCTGTTACACCCTCTGAAGATGCAACAGAGGGGCCACCGAATCCAGACATGGCATAAACGAGCGATTTAGGTGATAAAGACGTGACATTTTTTTTGGGCAAAAAAAGGGCCCTGCCGGGTTCCCCCGCCTGCCAAAGCCCTTTATTTTGAGTTAAAAGTTTCATTATTTAACCACCAAGACCTTCGTTCTCATCGTCTGGCCGGTCACGCCGGGTTTGACGGTAACGATATATCCGCCCGCGCCCACCTGCGTGCCGCTGTCGTTGACGCCATACCAGAGGACGGTATTGGTCGAAGTACCACTGGAGGCGGTTCCACCTTCCTGGCCGGCGGAGATGTCGCGATGCCAGACTTTCTGACCAAAAAGGTCGTAAATATCGATCTCGACGTTTGAGTTGGACGGAAGTTCGTAGGTGATCGTCATGTACCCGTGTCTCTTCGGGTTGAACGGACTTGGGAAGCCTGAGAGTTTCCCGTCCCGATTGAAGGTGACGAGCGCACGCACATTGGCCGCGCCCGCCGCGGATAATTGGCTTACCGGGTTCGAACAGGCCGGGCCGTCGTAGCAAACTTCCGAATACCACTCGACCTGATACTGCTTCAGTTGCGTAAAGATCGAAATGCCCGCGTTCGAGTCGTACGTGGTCCACGCGCCCCCGTCAACGCGGTAAAACGTCCGCATAATGGCCGGCGGAACGAGCGACGGATCGCCCAAATCAAGGAAGATCGTCGAATTCAGCGGAATCAATTCCTCTCCGGGCAGCGCGGCGCGAGCCGGGGCAGCCGGGAATCCATTGATGCCGATGTTCACCACTTTGGTAAACCCATTAACGACATCGCCGTCTTTAATCGTCATTTCGGCCAAACCGTTGGCGTTGGCCGACGGAGTGAACGTGACGTTCAACTGGCCGTTGCCGTCCGTTTTCTGACTGTGATCGTTCACGCTGCCGTTGATGAGCAAGTGGCCCGGCAATTCAATGGAGGTCACGTCGAACACAAGCGTCTGGTTGGGAATCGGATTGCCAGCCGTATCGCGGGCAATCAAGACCCACGTGGTGGTTTGGTTCGATTGGAGTTCAAAGTCAACGATGTTTAGCGACGCCAGCGATCCGGGCTTAATGTTAACGCTGCCCGCCGACGTAAACGTAAGCTGGGCGGCCGGGCTCTGGCTCGGTGTACCGAACGTGTTGTCGGTCATGCGGAAGAAGATCGCTTCGGCGGCGCTGTGCGTGCCGGAAATGTTCGCCACACCGTTAACGATGTTCACCACGCCGACGCCGCGGGGCACAAACGTGCCGGCGCTAACACCGGCGGTCAACGTCGAGTACACTTCGAGGTCGTTGGTGCGGTTCAAATTTTTCACTGGAGAGCCGGTGTCCACGTCGATCGCGCGGATCGTGATCGGGAACGGCGTGCTCACCTCCGCTTCGGTCGGCAATTCGAACGAATAGCTGACTTGGCGCGGAATAAAGTTGATAACGGAGCTGTTGCCCGCGTTTTTGATCGGGTTCGAGGTGCGTTCGATCACGCGGATCAGAATATCTTCAGCCAATGAATAACTCTGCGCCGCGATATTAGCGACGCCGTTAACGATATTGGCGTCCGTCACGCCAAGAGTCCCCGTCGCCGGAGTGCCGCTGGGCAGCATCGGGTACAAGTCCACAACCTGGTTGGCGCTTGTCACGACGTTGCCCGTAATGGAATCTTTAAGCGTGATGCTCATGCTGAAGGTGTTGCTCACGCCGCTTGTCTGTTGCGCGGGCACGGCGATTTCATAAATGTTTCCACCGACGGCCAACTGCACCGTCTGAATGCCGATCGAGGAGCCGGTAACCGGCGTGTTATCGCGGACCGTGACGTTAACGGTGCCGGCGGTGTAAAGCGCAATGCTGGAGGCGCTTTCGCCGTTAACGAGCGGCGCGTTCTGGTTGCTTGGGTTGCTCGAATTCAGGGACGCCGGAATGTCGTTCGACGACAAATTCATTTGGCCGCCGCTGAACGCGTTGGAAACGTTCCAGTATTGGTCGACGCCGCGAATCTGCACGAGGAACGGCACGCCCAATTGGCGCGAGGTCGGCGTACCGGTTTTTCCGGTGCCCGACTGAACACCCGGAACGTGCGTTTCGCCCGGGGCCAATATAAGAAGCTTCTTATAACCGTCGGCGACGACCGTGATGTTGTTGCTCGTTTTCTGCGCGATCACAAAACCCGGATCGCCATTGGCGGCGGACTCGGTGATGCGAATGATGATCGATTCGGCTTTGGTGTACGACTGGTTAAAGGTGGCGATGCCCTGCGAGAAACTGGTACTGGTCGTCGTGTAGACGCCGTCCGTCGACGGGTTGATGGCCGAAATCACCTCGACCTGCACTTCATGGTCGTGATTTTTCACGCGCGTGTTGGTGTTGTTTTCCAGAAGTTCGACGGTAACCGGGAAGTTCGCCGGCGGGCCGGCGACGACGCTGGCCGTCGGCACGGTCACGCGATATTTGAGGCCGCTCGGAATGACTTCGATGTCGTTGGAGAAGCCGACGCGATTAAAGTTATCAGTGATGCGGATTTTAATGCGTTCCACGTGCGCGTAGGTCAAATCGTTAATATTAACGACGCCATTGGTCATATTGTAAGCCTTCGGCGAATTATCGGGCGTGAATTGACCCGATGACGTCGAACCCGAGGACAAGCTGGCGGTCAAAAAGACCGTACCGTTATATCCGTTAAGCGGAACGCCGCCTTCTTCAAGAGAGATTGTCATGCTGAACGGCTGGCCGGCGGTGGCCGTCGCGGGCACCGTGCTGACATAAATCGGGCCTGGATTCACTTGAACTTCGACGGTTTGGCCGGGCTTGGTCAAGTTGTCGTTATCGGTCGCGGTGAGGTTAAACAATCCCTGCTGGCCGAGGATAACATCGCGGGTGGTAACGCCGTTGGTGAACGGACGGACGCCGTTGTTGCCCGGCAAATTGTTCGGCGGCGTGAAGAGCACCGACGGTGTGTTTGCGGCCATGTGCGTGTCGCCGGCGCTAAAGGTCGGCACAACGTTCCAGAAATCATCCACCGCGTTGACCGTCACAGTAAACGGCACGCCGGCTTTCTGCACGGTCGGAAGCGCCGTGGTTTTCCCGGTCGGGACCGTGATGGTGCCCGGATCCGAAACTTCTCCTGGTGCCAAAATCTGCAGTTTTCGATACGTTCCGACGTTGCCCAAAATCGAGCTGGTCGAACGCGCCACAACGCCGTCGTTGTTGACGTCCAGCAGCGTTATCGTGTGCGTGCTCGCGGTACGCAAAATCATGGTGGTCGAGTATTCACCGTGGCCGTCCACATTGGCCAAGGAACCGGAAGCGCCGCCGAAGGTCGCGTATCTATTGCTCGCGAACTGAACCGTCGCGCTGACGTCAATCGGATTGTAATAGTTGTCGCATGAAATCGCGCGCACAACGCTGACCACGCCCACCGTTACCGGGGACGGCGTGCCCGATTTACCGACGGTGCCCAGGCTCATGCCCGGCGTCGAGACTTCGCCCGGCAATAAAAGGAGCAGGCGCGCATAACCGCCGACACCCATCGCCGAGTTCGGATTCACGACAAAAATCGGGCCATTCGAAAAAATACTGCCGTTCGACATCTGAATGCGCGCCGTGGTCGTCGCGGCGAACATCGTTAAATTACCGCTGTAAACGCCGTTGGTCAGCGTCACGACTTCGGGCGACATTGTGGTCGCGCCTGTGTTGGCGAGAAGGTTTACGTTGTAGCCGCTCAAACTCGTGATCACGTTGTTGAAAACATCTTCGGCTTGGATGGTCACGCTGAACGGCACACCCGCCTCTTTGGCGGCAAGACTGCCCAACGTCATGCGGAAATGATCCACAACGCCAGGGGCGGCGTTAATAGAAATCGTCTGGCGTTTAAGAGGATTGCTGTCGACATTGTCGAAAACTTCAATTTCCGGCAACGACAAGGACTGCAGCGTGACTGTGAAGTTTTCCCCCGCGCCGCCCATTTGCATCGGGATGGCGGGGCTGATGGTGTAATTCGGATCCTGGAAATTGAAATTGATCGTCGGGAATGCGGCCACACTGATCGGGTTCCAGAAGTTGTCGGTCGCGACCGCGCGGATCGTAAAGTCCTCGCCGACCAACTGATCGGAAATGGTGCCCACTTTACCATCGGATTGCAAAGCCGTTTGAATACCCGGATGAGCGACTTCACCGGGACCAATCAGCATCATGCGGGCGTACGAACCCGGGTTAACCGCAATGGAAGCGCTGTTGGATATAAAGGAGAACGAGCCGCCCGCTTGGGCGCGCAAAATCTGCAGGCCCGAGCTGCGCATCGTTACCAGAGGCGCGGCGCCGCCGCTGATCACGCCACCCAAAGGAAAGTCAGCGGTGACAACAGTCGAATCGATGTATTTCTGCGGGCTGGTGGTGTTGTCGGGCAAAAGAGTGGCGGTGGTGTTGTCTGTATCGGCGCCGCTGACAATGTTCCAACGGCCGTCGGTCAAACGCAATTCAACCTGAACTTGCTGGCCCGCGGTGACCGTGGGTGGCGTGCCGGAGTTTCCCGGGTATTCGCCTTCCAGAAACAATTGACCGGGCGCGCCGCGCATCGTCATGACGATTTGTTTTGCGGTACCCGGAATGACTTTCCATAAATTCGATGTCGCCGTCGGCACGATGCCGTCGTTAAACGTGACGTACACGCCGTGCCAGTTGCGCGTGAGAAGCACATTGCTGATCGTGGCCACGCCGTTTACAAAGGTCACGGTGTTATCCGGCTCAAGCGTCGCCGGATTGGTGTCGATCCACTGCGGACCCGAGCCGCCGGTCTGCAAATGAACCTGCAAAGCGTTGGTGACCGCGCCATTGGTCAGCGTCTGGATGTTATTGGCCCCGTCGTACGCGGTGATCTGCATCGTGAATGGAACGTCGGCGACGATATCGGCGCCGGCGCCACCCATCGACGCTGAGGTCGTGGGCTGAACGGTAAAGGCATAACGAGCAACGGAACCGGGGATGGCCGTGACCACGCTCTGCGACGTGTTCGAATTATTGATGCTCGGTATCGCGGTGATGGTACGGGAGCCGAGCGGCGGGTTGAAAATAATGGAACTGCCCACGTTCAACGGATTGGAAATCAAAGGGGTCGCACCGGGAACGGTGTCCGCACCAACGGAGGAGTTGAATGAAATCGTCAGACCGCCGGGGTAGCCGGCCGTCAATTGATTGTAGTAACGGTCGACTGCATAAACATTGATCGGGTTGAAGCCAACGCCCGCGGTCTGCTGCGTTGCGGTGCCGGTTTTACCCGGGGCGATGCCCGGGGTCGGCGTTTCACCCGGCATAAACATAATGATGCGGTCGTACGCCGCGGGAGCCACCGAAATGTTGTTGCTGACGCCGGAAGAGAATGTCGGCAAACCCACGTAGGTCACGGAGTTGCGAGCGGTCACGTGATTGAGGTGCGTGGTCCAGTTGCCCGTCGTCAAAACCGTGGTTGTCGAAACGATGCCGTTTACAAAAAGGCTTCCGGAAACGGTCTGGATGTCGCCCACAATGTCATCGCGAAGAATGATGCTGTCTTTAAAGCTGCTGATCGGCGTAACGCCGTTCAATGCGGTGATCGTTATCGGAAAAGGGA
>CAZCJA010000020.1:0-32883 GCA_964499015.1 uncultured Elusimicrobia bacterium | reverse complement strand
TTAACGACTGCGGCACAGACAGAATGACATCGCGGGAAATGCTGGTGATGTACGGCAAAACCATTATGGCGAGAATGAGGCCGGCGGTGAACATGCCGATGCCATACGGCTGGCCGGAAAAAAGCGGAATGAACCCTAAATACTTGATGAGAAACGGTTGGACCGCTCCGACGGCCGGAACCAAAATAAAAATACCCATCAGCCCCAGAATGACGCTGGGAATGGCGGCCAAGAGTTCGATAAAGAACGTCAGAATGCTGGAAAGGCGCCGCGGAGCGAGCTCAGCCAAGAATATCGCGGAGCCGAGCCCGAGCGGCACGGCAATTAAAAGCGCGAGCGTGGATGAGACCAGCGTTCCGTAAATAAACGGAAGCGCGCCGTATTCATCCATGACGGGGTCCCATGTGCTGGTGCGCAGAAACGAGAGGCCGAACGACTTCCAGGTGAGCGTTGAATTAACGATCAACTGCCAGCAAATGGCAACGGCCAGCCCGATCACGATGAACCCAAAGCCCATCATGAGGAACCGGAAAAACGAATCCCCGGGACGCTCGCTCAATACAATTCGCGCGCGCGTCCCAGGGGTCGCTGGAGCCGATGTTATCGACTCAGCGGACATTATTTAATTGTTTGGATCGTGGCTTTCACCATTGCGTTCACTTCGTTCGGGAGTTTGGCATAACCCAAGCCTTCCGCAAAACCCTGGCCATCGTTGAGCATCCAAGCGAGGAAGTCTTTAAGGACTTTACCGTTGTTGCCGGCGTTCTTTTCATAAACAAGCAGCCAGGTGAAGGTCGATATCGGATACGCGTTCTGTCCCGGTGAGTTGGTGATTGAAACGCGGAAATCCTTCGGCATTTTTGCGGAAGCGGCCGCCGCGCTGATGCTGGCGGTGTCAGCTTTTACAAAATTACCGGCCGCATTTTTAACCGCGGCGTAATCGATGTTGTTTTGCTTCGCGTAGATCAGCTCGACGTAGCCAATCGAGTTCTTTACTTGTTTGACGCTGCCGGCAACGCCTTCGTTGCCTTTGCCGCCCAAGCCCACCGGCCAGTTGACCGCGTTGCCTTTTCCCACTTTTTTGTTCCATTCCGGGCTGACTTTGGAAAGGTAATCGGTAAAACAGAACGACGTGCCCGAACCGTCGGAACGGTGCACGACGGTGATCGGAGCGTCCGGAAGAGTGGCGCCGGAATTCAAGGCCGCAATCGCCGGATCGTTCCAATTCTTGATTTTGCCGAGGAAGATGTCGGCTATCACTTCGCCCGATAATTTAAGTTCTTCCACCCCGGATACGTTGAAAATCGGGACCACACCGCCCAAAACCGTCGGGATGTGCAGGGTTTTACCGTCAACGCCAAACATCTGCTGATCCGACATGGGGCCGTCGGTAGCACCGAAGTCCACGGTTTTCGCCGTGAATTGACGGATTCCCCCTCCCGAGCCGATCGACTGATAGTTGATCTTAATGTCGGGTTTTACTTTGTGGTATTCATCGAACCACTTGCTGTAGATCGGGAACGGAAAGGTGGCGCCCGCGCCGTTTAAGGTCGTGTCGGCCAGCGCTTTGACGGCCGGCGAAACCATCAAGAGTGCGGCGAAGGAAGCCCCGAATATTTTTTTAATGAGTTTCATGTTTTTATTCTCCTGTGATACCAGTGTTAGAATTTGAACGAGACATCGAACTGCGTGCGGCGAATGTCGTCGCGGCTCGGCGAAAGCGCCACGTTAATGACTTCGGTGTTAAAGTGCTTAAGCTGAATCAACATCCACGTATCCGGCGCATAAGCGATCCACATGATGTGTCCCTCGCGGTTTGTGCCGCCGTCTCCAAAGTCGGAGTCGGCGATATCGGCCACGGTTGCATCGGTGCGGACATGTTTGCGGAAGTAGCCCACTTCAAAGGTATTTTTCGCGCTTGCTTTACCGATGATGGTGCCGACCTGGAAGCCGGTGTCTTCTTTATTCTGGCCCGCGAAGTCGCGAGCGGCCTTGTTTTTTACATACGTGCCCTGCACTTGAACCGGGATGCTGCGGATCCAGCCGGACAAGACGCCGGTGAATTCATCCACGTTGAAGTTATTGATGAGGCTGCCCGTTGACGTCGTGATGCGTCTGTTGCCTTCATTATTCGCCACTTGGCTGAAGTCGCCGTAACGCTCGTTAATCCAATCGTAATTGGCGTAGGCGGCACGGAGGCGGGTTTCGAACGGGAGTTTGAATTCCACGCCGATCTGATGGCCGATCATCCATTGGTCGCGGTTTTTGGCGCCATGCACACGAACGCCGGTGGTTGTGCTCGTGGCTATGCCTTCTGTTGTGTTGTTTCCGCTGTCTTCATCCACGATCATCGCCAAGCCGGTCACGAAAAAATTGACCGGTCCGACGAGCTTCTGAACGCCGATGCTCGCGCCTTCAGGATTGAAATCGCCGTCCCATACCACATCGCTCGAATATTGAGTCCAGAGCGGATTGGCCATGCGGCCGGCTTGAAGTGTGAAGATCGGTTTCGGCGTCCAAGCCACGAACGCTTTATCGATCCAGAATTCTTTCTGTGAGGAAAGATTGTCGGCGCTTTGATTGGTGGAAACTTGCTCTCCGGTGCCGGAAGCGAACGTGAATTTCGCGCTGACGTTTTTCGGCAGATCGAAAGCGGTGTTAACACGCAAACGCATGCGCTGGCGCGTCCGGTCGACTTGTCCGGCCGTCATTTTGTGAAAGTCTTCATGACGCAGGCGTAGGTCGCCGCTGATGGTGATTTTGTTGAGTAATTGGCTAACGACAACTTCTGCGGCTTTGGTTGGTTGTGCGGACACGGCAAACGCGAATGCTGCGAACGCCATGGCTCCCTGTTTATGAATCTTCATTAGAATCCTCCGTGCTCCTCGGTTTTTTTTACGGCAAATTGGTTGTTATGAAGGCGCGGGACCCCGGCGACCGGCAGGGGGAAGGCACCAGCGCGCCGTGGGTCCCGTGCCTTCACTTCGTCCAGCAGGGCTTGAACCACTTTTTCCCGCGCGGCTATTTCGGCCTGGATTTCTTCGAAGCGATAAATTGATTTTGGATTCATGACGGGAGAATTGTAGTCGCGTGACGGCCGATAGGCCATTGTGGCGGAGTAAAAGCTATTTGACAGTGGTGTGACGGCGCGGGATTAAGCGGAAAGAGGCAGCGTAAAGCGGAAGGTGGAGCCTTGACCTAGCGTGCTTTCGACGGAAACGTCGCCGCCGTGAGCTTCAATAATATGTTTGACGATGGCCAGTCCCAAACCCGTTCCCCCCATTTCACGGGAACGCGCTTTGTCGACGCGGTAGAACCGCTCAAAGATGCGCGACAAATCGCTGCTGGGAATTCCGGAACCGGTGTCGGTCACAAAGATCGCGACAACATCGTTCTGTTTCTCGCCCCTGATCGTCACCGTGCCGCCATCCTTATTATATTTGATGGCATTCTGCAGCAGGTTCACCAGCACCTGCTTGATCTGCTTTTTGTCGAATGAGACCGTCGGCAGACGGTTAAGCGACGCATCCGCCAGCAAGGTGACGTTCTTTTTTCCGGCCAATTGCTGCAACGAGTCCAAGGCTTCCGTCGCGATTTCGCCGATGCTGAGCGGCTCCTTCACGGGCGCGTTCTTGCCGGATTCAATCGCGGTTAAGTCCAGCAAGTCGTCCACCAGCGCGGTCATCCGGTCGGCCTGGTTTTCAATCGATTTCACGAACGACAGGCGGTTTTCTTTGTCTTCGATTCCCCCGCTGCTTAATGTTTCGGCAAATCCTTTGATGGCGGCCAGCGGCGTGCGCAGTTCGTGCGACACGTTGGCGACAAAATCTTTGCGGATTTGCTCCAGTTTGCGGATGCGCGTGATGTCGTGCAGCACCAGGAGCGCGCCGACGCACGCCCCGTTGTTTAAAAGCGGCATGCCGTGGGCCTCGAACTCGCGTTCATCGGGGGCCCAGGTTGAAATAACTTCCGTGATTTCGGTTTTCTGGTCGAGAATGCGGTGCGTGAGAGCATTGAGTCCGGAGTGGCGGAGAACTTCAACCAATGGTTTCCCCATCGCATTTTCGGCATCGACGCCAAATAACTTTCCAAACGCGGGATTGGCGACAAGCACGCGCCCGCTGGTATCAATCGCGACGACGGCTTCCACCATGTTGGTGAGGACGGTCAGCAGGCGGGCGTGGTCTTGGGAAAGGCCGAGCAGAGCGGATTCAAAACGAGATGCGAGCTGATTGATGTTTTCACCGAGGCCGTCCAGGCTGCGCGCGGCGTCCAAACCGACGCGCGCCGACGAATCGCCGTTTAACAGGCGTTTCATAACCTTATTTATTTCCTTAAAAGGGCCCGACCAAGGATTCCACATGAATTTTCCGTGCGAAATAATATATCTTACCGCTCATGGACACCATTGAAGCGCTCATTTGCCGGCGGCTGAAAATCGACGATTACCATTTTGTCGAAATCGAAGCGAAGAAGCGCATCCTGCCCGAACAGCGCAAAGACGTTTTTAAGTCTTTAAAAAAGAGAAAGAAAACAAAGCACGTTAAGTCGGCGTTCTTCTTCGACCAATTCCTCGACACGCCGAAAATGGACTTGCTTAAAAAAGGCGCCAGCATGAGGCTGCGCTATAAAAAGAACGGCTCCGTCGTTTATTTGCAGTACAAAGGCCCCGGCTTCATCGAAGAAGACCTGCTGTACCGCTCCGAGTTTTCGTCCCGCAAGCTGACGGGGATCGTTCTCGAAGAAAGCCATCACGACATTATCCGCTTTACCAAAACATCCCTGCAAAACATCATTTCGCAGTTAAGCCGGCCGATGGTGAAAGCGCTCAAAACGCATTTGGGCGCGGACGTTGTGTCCAATATTTCCGTGGGTCCCATCGTGTGCGCTTATCAGAAAGAAAAATTCGCGGTGGATTTGGGCAAAAAAGCTTTTCTTGAGCCGTCCCTCGACCAAATCTTCGCTTTTCACATCAGCAAGACCGGCCTGCACCCGCTTTCAACGTTCTGCGAATACGAGAATGAGATTAAAACCGAAGATCAGTCGCTGGTGCAGAAAATCGCGCACATCCCAGAGCTGCTGAGATTTGACGAAGACGTGGCCGACGAGTTTAAACTGAAAACCGAACACCTGGACAAGTACCACCGGTCCTGCTCAATTTTTTTGCCGCGCCGTTAAAATCGTTCCTTCGTATTGTTTTTTCGACAACTCTTCGAACACGTCCTGCGACCGCACCGGTTTTCCCGTCGTTTTCACCTTCGAATACGTTCCATCTGAGTTGAGCTGCCACGCCTTCACATTGTCGTTCAGGCTTGTCTCCAAAATCACTTCGCGCACGTAGCGTTTCAAAATCGGGTCTTTGATGGGAAACGCGATCTCATAGCGGTTGTAGAAATTGCGCGGCATCCAATCGGCGCTGGACAAATACACTTTCTTCGCGCCGCCGGAGCGGAAATAATAAATGCGGCTGTGCTCGAGGAACCGGTCGACCACGCTGAAAACGCGGATGTTTTCGCTCATGCCTTTCACGCCCGGCCGCAAGCAGCAGATTCCCCTCACCAACAGCTCGATTTTCACGCCCGCGTTGGAGGCGTCATAAAGCGCGTCAATAATGTTGGTGTCCACGAGCGAGTTCATTTTGGCGATGATGTGCCCTTTTCCACCTTCCTGTTTCTGAAATTCCGTTTCTTTTTTGATGAGCTCGAGAAACTGGCGGTGCAAATTCACCGGCGCCACCATGAGATCTTTGAAATCCGGGTTGGGTTTGTGCGGCGAGATGAGATCGAAGTAATACGTCACTTCCGCACCCAGCTGCGGATCGCTTGTTAAAAGCCCGAGGTCCGTGTATTGGCGGGCCGTGCCCGGATGGTAATTGCCGGTGCCCAGATGAAGATAAGAAACGTCCTGGCTGTTCTCCTTGCGGATCACTTGCGTGAGTTTACAGTGCACTTTGAAGCCGCCCAGCGGATTGACCACTTTCGCGCCCGCTTTGCGCAGTTCGTTGGCCCATTTCACATTGTTCAGTTCGTCGAATCGCGCTTTGATCTCCACGTACACCGTCACTTTCTTCCCGTTTTTGACGGCGTCGATCAGCGCCTGCATGATCGGCGAATCTTTGCTGGTGCGGTAGATGGTGTGGAAAATGTGCGTGACGTGCGGATCGCGGGCGGCCTTTTGGATGAATTTCTCGATGGTGTCGAACGAATCGTAGGGATGATGGAGCAAAACGTCTTTCTTGCGGATGCTGTCGAAAATATTGCGCGCTTCCGCCATGAAACTCGGTACTTGCGGGACGATCGGCGTGTACTGCAGTTTGCTGTGGCCCGGCAAAGAATAAATCTTGCCCAGCGTGCGTAGATCGAGCGGCAGGTCGAACCGGTAGAGCGCCGCGGAATCAAGGCCGAGCGACGCCGCTAAAAACAGGGCGCCTTCCGAATACGCCGGCGCGTCGACTTCCAAACGCACCACTTTGGCTTTGGAACGGCCTTCCACCGCTTCGACGATTTGCTCTTCCAGCGTGTCGCTGTCGTCTTGGCTGACGCGCAAGTCGGCATCGCGGATGATTTTGAACGGGAAGGCCTCGATGACTTCTTTTCCCGGGAACAATTCTTTGGCGCGCGCGCTCAGCCAGCGTTCGACCAGCGCAAAACGCTTGTTGCTGAGCTCCATGAGCCGCGCGTCGCGCGCTTCGATGCTGATCACCGCGTATTCGTTCGGGAAACGGACAAAAACGTGAATGCGTTCACTCATTAGAGGAGGCAGAGGTTCGGTGTTGCGGCGGATCAGAAAATTGAGAGCGGGCAGATGGCTGCGGATTTCTTTGTCGAGTTTCTCGTCCTTGTCTTTGAAATCGGAATAAACGACGATGCCTTCTTCGGCGAGCTTTATAAAAATGTCGGCAAGAATCGACGCCTGCTGGCGCTTTTGTTGAAGAACGTGATCGCGGATGGCGGTGAGCAGGCGGCGCGCGGTTAGGCCGTCCGGAAAGCGCGTAACTTGTTTGGCGCGGGCGAGGCGGGCCACTTCGGCGACGCGCACCATGAAGAACTCGTCCAAATTAGAACTTACAATGATGGCGAAACGTAAGCGTTCCAGCGCCGGAACGGTCGGGTCGGCGGCTTCGCCGAGCACCCGGTCGTTGAAGTACAGCCAGCTTAAATTGCGGTTTAAATACTTGCCCTGCGCCACGGGGGCCGCCGCGTTATCGGCGTCGGGCGCGTTGATTTTTTCCAAATAACTGTTAAAGGACAGCCATTTGGCTTGAGGGCGCTGATGCGGGTCAGGCTTTTGCATGAGGCAAGGATACTTTTTAGTCGTGTTTAAACCGATAGCCGACATTTTTTACGGTGATGATGCGGCCGGCTTCAGAGGAAAGCTTTTCGCGCAGGCGCGCGATGTGCTGGTCAATGGTGCGGGTGTCGATTTCCGACGCTTTGTCGTATCCCCACACTTTTTCCATCAGTTGATCGCGGGACAAGGCGCGGCCGTTGGCCAAGACCATGCATTTCAAAAATTCGAATTCTTTGGAGCTCAGCGTGATCGCTTTCCCATTCACGCGCGTTTCGTAGCGTTCAAGATCAATTTCGAGGCCGCCGGCCCGGATGAGCGATTTGGTTTCCCCTTTATCGGAAACGCGGCGCAGGATGACTTTCACGCGCGCTAAAATTTCGCGGACGCTGAAGGGTTTGGTGACGTAGTCATCGGCGCCGAGCTCCAGGCCGAGCACGCGGTCGACTTCGTCTTTTTTCGCGGTGAGCATGATGATCGGAATGCTGGAATCTTGACGTACGATCTTGCAGAACTCAAAACCGTCCAATTTCGGCAGCATAATGTCGAGAATAACGAGATCGGGCGTTTCCTTGCGGAAAAGAGCAAGGCCCGTTTCTCCATCGTTCGCATGTTTTACTTTGTAACCTTCTTTCTCAAGGTTGTAACGAAGGATTTTAACCAGGTCTTTTTCGTCTTCAACGATCAGTATTTTTTCGTTCGCCATAAATCTTTATGCCCCGGATTCTATTAAAAGCATGTGACGGCCATATGACAGGTATGTCAAATTGAAAAAGTCCACTCAGCGCGTTGTGCGGCGGGTTCTCACCGCCGGATTGGCCGTTTTGGCGGTCTTCGCCCTTCTGCTCATTATCTTAGCCGAGAAAAAGCTGTCGCGCTTTGTTTTGGGCGGTCTTGGCGAAGGGTTTTCCACGTCCATTCACAGCGCCCCGTTCGTCTTTGAAGACGGCGCCCGCTTCTCCGAATCCCACCTGATGAAGCGGCTGAAGCGACTCGATTACGAAGAGAATAAGAAAACCGAACTTGAACCGGGCGACTATCGCCGTTTTGGCGAAGGCCAGCTGGACGTTTATTTGCGCGGGGCCGAGACGCCGACGCTGTTTCAGGAGCCCACCTTAATACGCCTTGCACGTAAATTTGACGGGGCCTGGGCCGTGGAAACGCCCGGCGGGCAGACGGTCGGCGCGGCGGTTCTTGAGCCGGAGTTGGTCGCCGAGCTGTCGGGCGACCGGCGCATTCGGCGCGAGCCCGCCGAATGGGAAAACATTCCCACGGATCTCGTTAACGCGGTCGTGGCCGTTGAAGACAACCGTTTCTTTTCTCATTGGGGCGTCGATCCGCGTTCGGTGGCCCGCGCCATATGGGCGAACATTCGTCATTTGGAAAAAATGCAGGGCGGCAGCACCATCACGCAGCAACTGGTGAAAAACCTTTTTCTCACGCCCAAAAAAACGTTCCGCCGAAAACTCGCCGAAGGGTTTCTTGCCGTTTACATGGATCTTCGCTTCACCAAAGAAAAAATCCTCACGCTTTATTTGAACCACATTTACTTGGGACAGGACGGCGTTATCAGCGTCGCCGGCGTTCAGGCCGCGGCGCAGTATTACTTCAATAAGAACGTGATTGATTTGGAGCTCCCCGAATCGGCGTTTATCGCGGGGCTCATTCGTTCCCCTTCGCGCTACAACCCCTTTACGCACGCCGCGCAGGCCAAGGCCCGCCGCGATTTTGTGTTGAAGCGCATGATGGACGAGGACTACATCACGCACATTCAATATGTGCGCGCGGTCGCAACGCCATTGAAGCCGCAGCGCACGCGCGACAGCGATCAAAACGACTCGGACCGCGATGTCCGGTATTTCATCGACGAAGTGGTGCGCGTTCTTAAAGAAAAATATCCGGAAGAGGTCCTGTTCCGCTACGGGCTTGATATTCACACGACGTTAGACCCGCTTGCTCAGGAGTACGCGCAGGCCTCGGTGCGGCGCGGAAGCCATCAGGCGGCGATCGTGGTGATTGACCCGCGCAGCGGCGACGTGCGGGCGCTGGCCGGCGGCCGCGACTATCAATTCAGTCAATTTAACCGCGTCACGCAGGCGCTGCGCCAACCTGGGAGCGCGTTTAAACCGTTCGTCTATGGAGCCGCGCTCGAGAACGGCTTCAATCCGGCCACGGTTTTGAGCGATGAAAAGAAAGAATACCGCGATCGTGACGGCAAGAAATGGCAGCCGCGCAATTTCGACGGCATCTATCAGGGCAAGGTTCTTTTACGGCAAGCGCTGGCCGAATCGAAGAATGCGGCGTCGCTGGACTTGTTGAGCAAGCTTGGGATCGACAAGGTCGTTGAATTCGCCGAACGCATGGGCATTGAGCGGCCGTTGACGCGCAATCTATCGCTCGCGCTCGGCACCTCGGAACTGACGCTTATGGAGTTGACGTGCGCTTACGCGCCGTTCGCCAACGGCGGTTTCCGCATCAAGCCGCGGCTTGTCACCGGCATCTTTGACGCGGAAAAAAACCTCCTGGAAAGCGACGCCCCGGTCATTGAGCCGGCGATATCTCCGGCGCTCGCGGCGCTGATGACGTCTCTTTTGGAAACGACGGTGTCGGCCGGGACGGCGAAAAGTTTGTCATTCCACGGATGGACCGCGCCCAGCGCGGGCAAAACCGGTACCACCAACGGCGGCAAAGACGCCTGGTACGTCGGCTACACGCCGGATCTGCTCGTCGGCACGTGGGTGGGCGATGATGAATCGAAAGCGGTCAATTTGGCTGGCGCGAAGAACGCTCTGCCGATTTGGGCGCGTTTTATGATCGATTATAACGGTGGAATGGAAGGAAAGGCGTTCCCGGATTCGGACGGCATGGTGCGGCTGAAGATCGATCCTTCGTCGGGGGCGCTGGCGCGCTCCGGATGCCCGGAAACGGTCGTGGAAATATTTATGAAAGGCTCAGAACCGACTGAGCATTGCCCGCTTCACGTGGGCGGCCTGAAAGGCTGGTTCAATAAACTTTTTAAGAAGCAGGAGTAGCCGCGACCGGCGCGGTGTTTTCCAGCAGCTTCTTTAAGTTCTCGCAGCCTTCTTCACTCAGCACCTGGTGTTTGTTGTTCATCAGGAAGAACATGAAGCTGAGTCCTCCCGCCAGGTCGGTGCGCTCTTCCGTGTAGGTGACTTCCGTGCCCCCGTTGCGGGCGCGAAATTCCATCGCACGGCGGAACCAGAGCTTTTTACCGGTGGCCAGAATCGACCAGCGCGCGTTTGTTTCATGCGTCATCACACGCGTGTCCAGATCTTCCATTTTTCCGCTTTCGTGGTGGCGAAGTTTGAATGTCGAGCCGTTGATTAATTGTTTATGGCTTAAGTCGCTTATCGATATCAGGCCCGGCATCCACAGCGAATAATGCTCTGGATTGGTCGTGTATTGGAACACACGTTCAAGCGGTTGATTAATGAGGAATGTTACCTTGCTTTTAATCATAAGGTCCTCCTGCTTAGAGTGTGTCCGTTATGGTCTTAATCGGGCCTTAAGCCCGGATTAAGATTCGCTTAAGGTCTGGCGTGAATTTTCGATGCGTATTTACGAGGCGATCTTGTTTTAGAACAGCGCAAAATCGTTGCTAAGAAGCTTCTCGTAATCGGAAACGGAGCCGTTGTTGATGCAGCACTCAATGATTTTCTTGCCAAGAGGGTTTAAGTCCGGAACCATAAAGTCCTCGAGTGTTTTCTTGAAGAAATCGGTCAAAATAAGGGCGCCTTTGTCGTACCCCTCTTCTCCCACCTCAACCTGATTTTCCACCTGCAGGAAGCCCAGCGGAATCTGGCTGCCTTCCACTTGCATGGTATTCAAGGCGTAACCCAGCACTGAACAGCGCGCCGGAGAGACTTGAGAACGTGAGAATTTAGCGCTGCCGCGGCGCGCCAAGTATTCGCGGGCAATCCATTGCGGCATGAAGCTGGTTTCCCATGCTCCGATGTTTTGGTTCGGGGTCAAAATATAGCGGACATTCGGCGTATCAATGATTTGTTTCAGCAAAAGATTCGCCTGGTCGACGCGGCGGCCGGTGGCAAACGGCCAATACGAGCCGACGCCTTCGGTGCTCATGCCTTCGGTGTGCGTGATGCTCGGGTTGGCATGTCCGCGCGGAGCGACGAGACGCCACAACCAGGCCAGCGACGGCGGAAGCAAGTGCAGCATGCCGATAATGCCGTAGGACGGGTTTTCTTTGGTGCAGGGCGGCGTGCGAATGCCCATGCTGCGAATATCGACGGAAACGGGTTCGTTGATAATGTTCGGCACGATGCGGCGCGGAATGACGACGCGCGGGTTCGGGCACGGTTTGCCCGGCGCGTCCATGATGTGGTCCCAAATCATCGCGCGACCGCCGGGAACGGCGTCAATGTTCAAAAAGAGCAGGGGCTCGGGCGGTCTTGCGGTTAATTTTTCCAGATGCGGATCTATGCCGTATGCGCCAATGTGATTGGTGCGCACGAACCAGCCGTCTTCAGCGTCGATCAGCTTCAGTTTTCCCTCTTCGCCTTCGAGCGACGGGTGGCAAAGCGCCATATCGTCGGTTACAGGGCGCAGCGCACATGTGCGCGGCAGCTGCAGTAAAAGTTTTTCGCCGGTTTGGACATGTTTGCCTAGAAGAAGCTGGCCGTCCGGTTCGCGATGAATCTGCTCGAGCATTTCGCTTTTTCCGCCACCAGAAGCGCCTTCATGCATGATGACAGTGGAATTGTCGTACGGCGTCGTCACTTTGACTGTGGCGCAATGCGCGGTGATCCAGCCTTCTTTCTCGCCCAGGTTAATGAGCACCCCATAAACGCCTTTTTTAGCGCTCGGGCCGGGATACAAATTGTAGGCGAAGAGTTCATGCACGTCGGAGCGGCGGTTATGAACGACAACTTGTTTGCCCTTGAAATGGCTGTGGCGGAACGGCGGAACAACGTAAATTACGGCTTTGGGTGAAAAATTGTCATCGAGATCTTCCAGTGCAATGGAACCCTGCAGATGCGAAAGTCCAAAGGCGAAGAAGCCGGTGTTGGCCGGTGCGACGACCAGCGCCTGCACGCCCATTTTGTATTTGCCCGCAATGAACGGTACGACAAGAAGTTCCTGCGTCTTAAGCCATTCAAAGGTCTCTTTGCGAACGTTTGCGAAATCAGTGCCGAAGCGTTCTTTAAATTGTTTTTTGTCGGTCGGCAGGTTGTCGGCGATCAGAACCGCGTCCGGATCGCGGCGGCGCATGTTCGGGTCCGGGTAATTGGCGACGATACCGTTTTTGACGCGCGAGACCGTGGCTTCAACAATGCGGCCTTTCCCGGGTACATCATAGGCCACTTCAAAATAATCGCTGCCTTGGCCGCCGCACGCCAAATCAATGAGTTCCGGGCCCGATTTGGGCACGATATAGCTCGGGCAGGATTCGAGAACGTCTCGAACTTCTGCGGGCAAACCGGCGAAAGGAAGTTTTGTCTTCAACATGAGAGCGCGGAACCTATCATTTTCGGATAGCTTCAATCAATGGTTTTCCCTCGAAGCGCGGATCGAGCGGAAGCTGTAATAGCGACAGAATGGTGGGTATTAAATCGGTCACCGCTGTGTCGCGCGCGTATTGGCCGGGCTTAAACGGCGCGCCCCACAAAAGCAGCGGCACATGCGTGTCGTATCCATACGGGCTGCCGTGATTGGTTCCTTGCCGCGGCGTTAAGGTCAGGGTTTTTTCATGCAGGCGAATGACAATGTCCCCCGATCGTCCTGGGAAATAGCTGCGTTTGTACATGTCAACGTATGGATCTTTCATCGCAAAAGGCGGCGCGTAGGCTTCCGCCACTTCCGGAACTGATTTTATCGCGGCGCGCGCCGCTTCCAAGGACGTGATCTTTGATGTGTCCAAATAAAGGTCGGGTAAGTTCATGCGTTCGAGAACGCCATCCTGCTTTGGAAAAGCGGTTTTTAGAGCGGCTTCGATTGCGTTCTGAAGTTCATCTTTTTTAATGCGCCGCGCGCGCATGCGGCGCCCGGCGTCGCTTTCCGGCATCGGCAGCACGCCGTGATCGGACGATAAAATGGCGATATAGTTTTCGCGGCCAAATGTGCGGTCACAAAACGAAAGAAAATCGCCGATCGTTTTGTCCAACTCAATAAGATTTTCCCGCATTTCCGGCGAATCGGGGCCTTTATCGTGACCGATACGATCGGTGGCCGGAAAACTTAATGCGACCAAATCCGTGGCGTCGTCTTGTCCAAGACTATGCTCAATAATCTTCTTTTGCGCGTTTACCGCGATGGTTTGATCGGCTCTGAGGAAAAAATAATCGGCGAAATCGGGATTGTGTCCGGCCAGCATCATAGTTGAACGTTCTTTGCCGGTTATGGCAATGACCTTTGAGCGCGGGTCCTTATCTTTTAGGCGATCACCGAGCGTCGCGGCCAGCATGACGCCCGGCCGCGTGCTTGAGACGTCTTTTTGGGTGAGTTTGTCATACCAGTCGTTACCGACAACGCCGGTCACGGCCGGCGGAAATCCGGAGATCAGCGTGGCATGGCCCGGAGCGGTCTCGGTGGGAACTTGCTGATAATGCGTGTTTGTGAACCAGGCAGATTCTTCACGCAAACGTTTCAGCCCGCCCGTATAGGAATAAGATGCATCTAAGTACTGCGGTAGAAATTGATCAACAACAATGAAAAGCACCACGCGCGGCACGGCGGCGAAAACACAGGGTGATGCAAGCAACACGAGCATCGCCAGTGCCAGTTGGCGCAAACGGTGTGAATAAGTATGATCAGCGCCTTCCGACATTAATAACTCCTTGGAGGTTGTATGGCAAAAGTATCGTTCAAAGGAAACCCTGTCAACACCGCTGGTCAATTACCGGCCGTTGGACAGCAGGCTCCGGACTTCTCCGTGACGAAAACGGACCTTTCTAATCTTTCTTTAAAAGATTTGGCGGGCAAAAAAGTCATTCTTAATATCTTCCCCAGCATCGACACCGGCGTTTGCGCCGCCTCCGAGCGCAAATTCAACACCGAGGCGACCTCTCTTTCAAACACCGTGGTCGTTTCCGTTTCGAAAGATCTGCCGTTCGCGCTCAATCGTTTTTGCGCCGCGGAAGGCTTGAAGAACGTTGTGCCCGCTTCCGCTCTGCGCGACGATTCATTCAGCAAAGCGTACGGCGTAACGATCACCGAAGGCCCGCTCGCCGGCTTGTTCTCGCGCGCTGTTGTGGTTCTCGATGAGAAAGGCAAAGTGGTTTACACGGAGCAAGTTCCGGAAATCACCCAAGAGCCGGACTACGCGAAGGCTCTCGCCGCCGCCAAAAACTAAAAAAAACCGTTTCAAAACAAAAACCCCGGCACGTTTGGCGAAGCCAAGTTTTAACGAGAACTTGGGAGCCAAATGTGCCGGGGTTAATTTTTTATAAGTATTTAAGTTAGTTGTATTTTACCGAGCAGCCGTACGATTTGGTGCTGGCGGTTGATACGGGTTTTCCCGCCATCGCTTCGTCCAATGCCGCGCGCACATAATTCTTCGCGCCCGCAACGTCCGCTTTGTCGTAGCTCGCCTTGTCGTCGATCGCGCCCATATAAATCAAGAGGCCTTCTGGATTGATCACATACATGTGGGGCGTTGTTTTGGCGCCGTAAGATCTCCCGACTTTTCCTTTTTCATCAAGCAGAACGGCCGTTTGGCTTGATTTCTGCGCCTGGACTTCTCTCTGCCATTCGGCGGCGGTCATGTGGCCTTCTTTGCCTTTGGCCGATGACGCGATGGAAAGCCAGATGGCGCCTTTATCGGTCGCTTCTTTCTGGAGGGCTTGCATGTTGCCGGTTTCGTAATGCTTTTTCACGAACGGACAACCGTGGTTGATCCATTCGAGGACCACATATTTGCCTTTGTAATCGTTTAGAGAAACGGACTTGCCATTGATGTCCGTCAGCGTGAAGGTCGGCGCCGCTTTGCCGATTTGCGGGTCCGCCGCGAACGCGGAGACCGACGCCAATAAGAGAATTGAAGCCAATGCGCTTTTCATTTGGAACTCCTTAATTTTGTTTTTCGAAACGGATTTTAACTTTTGGGAATGCTAATGTTACGGCCCTTAAGGAAAAATGTTCGTGATCGATCGCTCACTAAATTACGGCCGTCCCGTTATACGGAAATTTCTCGCTTCCATCGGTGGCTACAAAACCGCCGCCGACCTCGGCGCCGGCACCGGCGTTGATTTAAAAATTGCCGGCGAAGTAAACCCGTCCGCACATCTGCACGCGATCGAAGTGCACAAGCCCTATGCGGACAACCTGCGCACCATGGGTTATACGGTGCATTCAATCAATATCGAACACGACAAGTTCCCGTTTGCCAATGAATCCATGGACGTGCTCATGGCAAATCAGGTTTTGGAGCACGTCAAAGAAGTCTTCTGGATTTTTCACGAAGTGTCGCGGTCTCTTAAGGTGGGCGGTCATTTCATTGTCGGCGTGCCGAATTTGGCCTCCCTGCACAACCGCATTTTGCTTGGTATAGGCCGGCAACCGACCGCGATTCAGGTAAATTCAGCCCACGTGCGCGGCTACACTCGGCAAGGGCTCATGCGTTTCGTTAATGACGCCGCGCCCGGCGTGTATCGCTTAAAAGCGTGGGGCGGCAGCAATTTTTATCCGTTCCCCCCGTTTATAGCGAAACCGTTAGCCGCACTTTTTCCCGGAATGGCGTGGGGCTGTTTCTTGCTTTTGGAAAAGATCGGCAAATACGATAAGCAATTTTTGGATTACATCGCTCCGGGAAAATTGGAGACGAATTTTTACGCGGGATAGAACCCCTTTTCGTTTGAGAAGTTCTTTGTG
Source organism: uncultured Elusimicrobia bacterium (assembly GCA_964499015.1). GTDB lineage: Bacteria > Elusimicrobiota > Elusimicrobia > F11 > F11 > CAZCJA01. The sequence goes on along the minus strand of CAZCJA010000020.1, from coordinate 16,749 downwards.
CTAAGATGAGCGCGCTTTAACGAACACCCACGACATATTTTTCACCTTTTTTCCCTGGTAGCTCAATGGTGGAGCGTCCCGCTGTTAACGGGAAGGTTGCTGGTTCGAGTCCAGCCCGGGGAGTTTTTTTTACCCCCTCCACTTTCTTCTTTCGATGTATTCTTAGCCCCCATGCCCTCTATCAATCATGAGCCTATTTTACTGACCGGCGCTTCGGGCTATGTCGGCGGACGGCTATTAATAGAGCTCGAAGCGAATGGAAAGAAAGTCCGCTGCCTGGCCCGCCATCCAGAATACCTGCTTCCCAGAGTGAAAAAGACCACGACCGTCGTTCGCGGCGATGTGCTTGATATCGAAAGTCTGACGGCCGCGCTCGACGGCATTCACACGGCTTTTTACTTGGTTCATTCCATGCAGGACGGAGAGCGTTTTGAAATTTTGGAGCGCGAAGGGGCGGCAAATTTTGCCCGGGCCGCGAAAGCCGCGAACGTTCGGCGCATTATTTATCTGGGCGGGCTTGGCGACGACCACGGCCGCTTGTCCGCCCATCTTCGCAGCCGTCACGATGTCGGAGAAATACTTCGCTCTTTTGGCGGAGTTTGTTTGGAATTGCGAGCCTCGATCGTTATCGGATCCGGCAGTTTGTCGTTTGAGATTGTGCGGGCCTTGGTGGAGCGATTGCCGATAATGATAACTCCTCGATGGGTGAGAGTCCTCACGCAGCCTATTTCAATCGGAGATTTGATCAGCGTGCTCGTGCGGTCCATCGACGTTCCGGTTTCCGAATCGGCTGTTTTCGAAATCGGCGGGCGTGACAGGATTTCTTACGGCGGAATCATGGAAGAATACGCGCGTCAGCGCGGCCTGAAAAGACTGATGATTCCCGTCCCCTTTCTGACGCCCCATCTCTCGGGCTTGTGGCTGGGTCTGGTTACCCCGGTGTATGCGCGCATCGGCCGAACGCTCGTAAAAAGCATTCAAAATCCCACTGTTGTCAGGGACAACGCAATGGAAAAAATTTTTGGCGTATCGCCGCACGGATTGCGTGAGTCCATTCAAAGCGCATTGCAAAACGAAGACAACGAATTTGCGGCCACACGATGGTGCGATGCCGTCTCAACCGGGCGCGGAAAAGACCATCCAGCTGTTTTTCGACCAGGGACGCGGTTCGTTGATACACGAACCGTGAGAGTTGCGGTTTCACCGGAGGAAGCGTTTGAACCCATTCGCCGCATTGGCGGGAAAGAAGGATGGTACTTCGGGAATTTTCTTTGGCACGTGCGCGGCATAATCGACTTGCTCGTTGGCGGTGCTGGCTTGCGCCGCGGACGGCGGCATCCATCCGAGTTATTTATCGGTGACGCGTTGGACTTCTGGCGTGTGGAATCGTACGAGCCAAATAAACTGCTGCGGCTTCGCGCCGAAATGAAATTGCCCGGCCGGGCGTGGCTGCAATTCGAAATTAAAGAAGGTAATAGCGGCGCCCAGATTACACAAACAGCCCTTTTTGACCCGTCGGGAATCGCCGGCCTTCTGTATTGGTATTTGCTTTATCCGATTCACTGTTTGATTTTTTCGGGGATGCTCAGGCAAATTAAGCGGCGGGCTGAAGCTTTTCGATAATTTTAAATGCTTTGATTCGAGTTACTGTGAGAGCGGTTGCACGGCGAAGTTTTTCATGTGTGCTTTATCGTCAAACCGTGAAATAAACGTGCACTTCTGACAGAGGTCTTCCACGAGGATCCTGTTCTTGAAGCCTTCGCGAATGCTTGTGGCGCGCGGCCCGTCGATGATCGATGTTAGACGGTCCGAGCCGCAGTTCCCCAAATTAATCACGCCTTCCTTGTCCAAACAGCACGGCACCACCGTTCCATCGGCCAGGATCCCGATATGAGAGGACAAGCCGTGGCAGAATCCCTTTGTGCTGCGAACCGGCCGGCCCGGATGCGGCCATTCAAACCGGACGTCTCGATGCAGATAAAGCCGTTGTTTTATGTGCACGCTCTTTGAGCCCTTGAAATCGTTGAAATCAGTTTTCAGTCCCCGGCGGATTTTCTCGATCATGTGCTCGTTGGAAACATCGGCGCCCGGCGCCCCTTCGTTCCATAGCCGGTAATTAAGGTAGAGATCGGGTCGTTCCTGGAATGCGCGCAATGTGAAAGCAAAAATCCGCTGCAGGTATTCGGAGTTGTCGCGGTCCGGAAAGTTGGATTCAAAACTCTGCAGTGAAAAATTGACCTGGCTCAGCGCGGGGTTCATCAGCGCGTTGGCCCGTTTTTCATCCAGCAGAATGCCGTTGGTTGTCAGTTCGACGCGGAGTCCCAGCGCGCCGCAGACGTTAAGGTAGGCCTCAAACTCCGGGTGAAGCAGGGGTTCGCCCATAAGGTGAAAACAGACCACGTCGGTTAGCGGGGCGGCCGCGGCGGCGGCTTCTTGAAATAGGGCCGGTTCCATAAACGCTTTTCCCCGCGCCACTTCAGGGCAAAACGTGCACTGAAGATTGCAAACGTTGCTGATTTCGATGTAGATTTTTTTAAATCGTTTGGGCATTTTGGGAGTATACCACACCCCATTTTACCCCTCCTCCTCCGACGGAAAAATTGCTAGGATACCGCCCGCTGAGAAACCTACCGCAGCGCTAACTAAACCATGTTAAAGAGAACGCTCGTCCTATTATTAGCTATTGCTTTGCTTCACCAGCAAAGCGTCGCCGCACCCTATAGCGTGACCGATCCCGCCGACACAAACGCGGACACCGGCACGTTCCGTGACGCCGTCGAAGATTCCATCGTCGATAATAACGCCTCCGACACCATTGATTTTAACGGGCTCGGCGGGCCGGCAACCATCACTCTTGGGTCGGACCTCCCCGAATTTCTTAAAAGCCCCGGCGCAACCGTTGATTTCCTCGCGAATTCTCCAATCACCATCGAAGGCGGCGCTAACCGTATTTTGAATTTGACCGGCGGCGGATTGTTCAATCTTGGCAACAACATTATTTTGAACGGCAGCCACGCCGCGGGTGTGTCGGTCGGCATGGGCACTGTTCTCACCAGCGGCCAGGGCATCAACACCGGCCTTACGTTGGACGGCGGGTTGTTTAGCGCGTCGGAAACTCTTACGAACGCAGGCGTGGTGACGCTCGAGGTCGGCGGCGGAACAGTGACGGCCTCGGACGTGGGCGAAACGGCGACGTTTTCAGGACAAGTCACTGGCGTGGGACAGTTGATAATTGACGGGGACGGCACGGTGGTCCTGAACAACACGTCAAACGATTACGCGGGCGGTACGATCGTTAACAACGGGGGTACGTTGAGCGTTACCAACGACGCGGCGCTTGGAAATTTGGGCGGCGATGTAACTTTGAACGCCGGAACCTTGGCCACAACCACCGGAATCAACTCGGCACGCGATGTGGCGCTAAATGGTGGCGGAACGGTTAATGTCTCCAACGAACAAACCACGCAGCTGACCGGTGCTATTTCAGGCACAGGCGGTTTGAATGCATCCGGACCCGGCACACTTGTTCTGGATAACGTCCTCAATAATTACACCGGCGGCACAGCGATAACGGGCGGCGGAACAGTGCGTGTTTCTGCGGACGAAAATTTAGGCGACGCATCGGGCAGCGTTGCGATGAACAACGGCACACTGGCTTTGCAATCGGCCGTCACGACGGCACGTGACATTGTTCTTGCGGGCAGCGGCGGTACGATCAGCAACGTGAACGGCAACGTCTCCACGCTCAGCGGCCAGATCACCGGATCGGGCGGCATCAATTTTACGGGTGATGGAACGTTTGTTCTTAGCGACAACTCCAATGATTACACCGGCGGCACGACGATCAACGCGCAAAGCATCGTGAGTGTTTCTGATAACGCTCAGCTGGGCGACCTCTCCGGCGGTATTTCTTTAAACAGCGGCACGCTGCGTACGACCGATGGGTTGACCACGGCGCGAAACTTAACTCTCAATGGCGGTGGAACGGTCAACGTGGACGGCTCAGCCAATATCACAACTCTAGCCAGCGATATTTCCGGCACCGGCGGATTGAATGTGAGCGGAAATGGAACGTTGGTTTTGTCGAACGCAGGTAATTCCTATACGGGCGGCACGGTCGTGCAAAGCGGCATGACGCTCAGCATCGCGAATGATGCCCATTTGGGCGATGCGGCGGGCGGCGTTACGCTCAATGGCAGCACATTGACCACAACCACGGGCATTGGCTCGGCGCGCACGCTTACACTTGGCGTCAGCGGCGGTACGGTCGATGTGTCGGCGGCGCAAACAACAACGTTATCTGCTGACGTCGCCGGGACCGGTAACTTGACGAAAGCAGGTGACGGAACGCTGACGCTTTCCGGCGGCATGCACACGGGCGATACGGCCATCAACGCGGGAACGTTTAACGTCGACACAACCGCAGCCGATGAAATCTACAACGGCGATTTCACCGGCAGCGGCATTTTGGCCAAATCAGGTACGGGAATTTTGACATTGACTGGTTCTTTGCACGCCGGAAATTTAGTGACCAACGCAGGCACTTTGCGTATCGATACAACGGCCAATAACATGGTTTACGGCGGCGCCGTTTCCGGCGCCGGTGTTTTGGGCGTCACGGGGTCCAATGTTTTGACGCTGACCCATGCAAACACCCACTCCGGTGAAACGGACGTTTCCATGGGAACGCTGGCCATCTCCAACAGCAACCAATTGGGCAGCGGAACGCTTTCACTTCTTAATGGAAACCTGGACACGGCGGAATCCATGACGATTGCAAATGCTCTTTCCGTCACATCCAACGGGGCCGTTAATATTTCGCGCGCATCCAATACCGTCACCCTCTCAGGGCTAATCGCCGACACCGGCACGCTGGTTAAGAATGGCGGCGGGACGTTGGTTCTCAGCAACGCCGGCAACACGTATTCCGGTGGAACCACCATCAGCAGCGGCGTGGTCAGCGTCGCCGCGGACGGCGCGCTCGGCAATGCGGCAGGTGTTGTCACGATCGACAACGACGCGACGCTGCGCACAACGGCCGGCATTACGTCGGCGCGCAATATGACGATTGGCGCAGCGGGCGGCAACATCGACGTTTCAGGGGCGCAAACCACCACATTAAACGGAGCAATTTCCGGCGGAGGCGCGCTGACCAAAATCGGCTCCGGCATTCTCATTTTGGGCGGCTCCAATTCCTATAACGGCGACACATCGATCGAAGCGGGCGAATTGCGCGTTTCCAATAACAATCAGTTGGGCGCGGTGACGAGTAATATCGCCATTAACAACGGAACGCTCACAACGACCGCCGCGACGGTCATCGGACGCAATATTTCTATCGGAGCGAGCGGTGGCACCCTTAGCGCCAGCGGCGTGCACACATCCACCATCACCGGCAATTTAAGCGGCACGAGCGCTTTGACGAAAACGGGCGCGGGCACAATAACACTGGCCGGCTCTTTGCACACCGGTGATATCACCATCAGCGCGGGCACACTGAATATCGATGGCTCGGCCGCGCAAACGATGGCCAACAACATCAGCGGCGCCGGCATTTTGGGCAAGAGCGGCAGCGGCACGCTAACGCTTTCCGGCACGAACAATCATTCGGGCGGAACCTCCGCCACGGCCGGCGCGATCAGTATCTCGAACAACAGCCAGTTGGGCACGGGCATCCTTTCATTGAGCAACGCGCGTTTGGTTACCTCCAGCGGATTCCTTGTGACCAGCACGATGGCCATCAGCAACGGCGCTTCGGTTGAAGTAACCAATGGCGCGCATACAACAACCCTTTCTGGACAGATCACCGGCACGGGCGGCCTCACCAAAGCGGGGATGGGCACGCTTGTCTTGTCCAACGCCGCGAATAATTACACGGGCGGCACATCGTTGAGCGGAGGCGGTACAACGATCATCGCCGCTGACGGCGCTCTCGGCAATGCCGCGGGCGGCCTGGTGCTCACCAACGGCAGCGCGCTGCGTACCACGGCGGGGTTTACGTCGAGCCGTGCGGTCACCATCGGTACGGGCGGCGGCATTTTTGATGTGGCCGGCGCGCACACCTCAACGTTTAACGGCAATTTCAGCGGCTCCGGCGCTTTGACAAAAACGGGCGCGGGCACGTTGACTCTCGCAGGCGCATTGCACAGCGGCAATATCGTCATCAATCAAGGTACGCTTGATCTGAACACGGCCGCAGGCGACAAAACATTTGCCAACTCCATCAGCGGCGCGGGTAATTTATCGAAGAGCGGCGTTAACACGATGACGCTCACCGGTACGGTAAATTACGCTGGCGCGACGGCCATCAGCCAAGGCACATTGAATTTTGACACAGCGGCGACGATCGGTGCGTTAAGCGGGAGCGGTGCTCTGCAAAAAAGCGGCAGCGGAACATTAACCATCAACGGCGCCAATACTCACACGGGACAGATGACGGTGAGCAACGGCAGCGTTGTGTTGGGCGCGGCGAATTCCGCGGGAGGCGCTTGGAGCGTAGCCTCCGGCGCGACGCTGAATACGGGCGGCTTTAATCATTCCATTGGCGCGATGACAAACGCGGGTACAGTAGCGCTTGGGGCCGGTAAACTCCGGGCGGCCAGCTATGCAGGCGGCGGGCGGTTGTCACTCACTCTTTCCTCCGCTGATCCGGCGTTGGACGTTACCGGCGTGGCCGATCTTGCCGGCGGCACGTTGGAAATCACCACCGCGAGCCTCGGGACGTACACGATCGTGAACGCGGGGACTTTGACCGGCGTGTTTGATTCCATCCTCGTTCCGGCAGGTATGCGCGAATCCTCAACTTACAGCGGAACGGACCTGATTTTAACGCTTGCCCTCGCGACGTTCGCTCGCCCGGGACAAGACGCCAACCAATTAGCGATTGTTGATTCGCTAAATGCCAACGTCGGCTCAGGTGGCGATATGGGCGCCGTTCTTGCACAGTTGGGCGCGTTTAGCGATGCAGAAATTTCCGAAGCGGTGAAGGAAATGAGCCCCGTGTCCCTTGACGCTATGTCCGGGCTTACCTACACCGGCGCCGACGTTCAATCGGCAGCCGTCGGCCAACGCATGACCGGTTTGCAGGCAGGCAACGTCGATGGATCGCAAACCGCTTATTTTGACGCCGGACGTTCCCCCGCTCACGTTTTAATTGCCGCAGGACCCTCGGATGTCGACACCTATGTTCGCCCACGAAAAAGAAAAACACCGCCGGCGCCGCGTAAAGAATCGCCATGGGGCGTGTTCGGTTCCGCGCTCGCGTCATCGGGTAATCTCGATGACAAAGACGCCCAACCCGGTTATTCTTTCAGCGTTGGGGGCGGTATTATCGGCGTTGATTACCGCGTTACAGATGGATTTATCGCGGGCCTTTCAGGCGGTTTTGTGCGCGGAACGGCGGACATTAACGAACAGGGCGGAGATGTGACCAGCAGCAGTTTCCGCTACGGCGTTTACAGCACCGCGTACAACGACCGGTGCCATCTCAATTTGTACGTCGGCGGCGCTTCCGACAGTTTTGACACATCGCGCAACATCCCGAGATTTACGCGTGTCGACACCGGTGATATCAAAGGCACCGAATTCAACGCCGCCGCGCAAACCGGTGTGTCGTTCAATCCCAAGTTCGCGCAGGTCGCACCGTTCGTCGGCGTTAATTATGACCGTCTGCGCTTAAATCAATTCACCGAGGAAGGCGCCGGTGCGCTGAATTTAAACGTCGCCGCGCAGACGGCGGAATCAGTCCGTTCGTCGCTGGGCGTCAAACTCTCCCGCGCGTTCTTTGTGGAAAACGAGGCCACGCTCATCCCGTTTCTGAGCGCGGCGTGGCAGCATGAATTTGAAGATCAGCAGCGTACGATGGTCGCGCAGTTCGCGGCGGGCGGCGGCTCGTTCAGCGTCGACACCGCGGAAGCGTCGCGAAACGGCGCGCTGGTGAACGCCGGCATCGATATCGATTGGGTCAGCGGTTTCTCAGGTCGTTTCGCCTATTTGCTTGATTGGCGCTCCGACTTCATTTCCAAAACCATCAGCGCCAGCGCCCGCTACCGCTTCTAATGAACGTCGCCGTCATCGGCGGCGGCGCCGCGGGCTTTTTCGCGGCCATCAAGTGTGCCGAAGAAAACCGCCGCGCCCGCGTGACGATTTACGATAAAGGCGCGCACGTCCTTTCCAAGGTCCGCGTTTCCGGCGGCGGCCGCTGCAACGTCACGCATTCCTGCTTCGATCCCAAACAGCTGGTTAAAAATTACCCGCGCGGTCATCGCGAACTCCTCGGCCCGTTTCATAAATTTCAGCCGGCGGATACCGTCAAATGGTTTGAAAGCCGCGGCGTCGCTCTGAAAACGGAAAGTGACGGCCGCCTTTTTCCCACCACCGATTCGTCTGTCACGATCATAAACGCGTTGAAAGACGCCGCCAAAGCCCGCGGCGTCACCGTGCGTACGCAAACCGCGCCCGTGTCGATTGTCAGCGAAGGCGAGCGCCAGTTCCGCGTTAAATTTTCCACCGGCGAAGGCGGGTTGTTTCACCGCGTTTTGCTGGCCTCCGGCAGCGCTGAAAGCGGCTACACGCTGGCGCAGTCGTTGGGGCACACGCTGGAAAGTCCGGTCCCATCGTTGTTCACATTCAATATCCCGGACCGCCGTTTGCGGGATTTGTCGGGCATCAGCGTTGAGAAAGCCCGCGTGCGCATCACCGGTACGGAGCTTGAACAAAAAGGGGCCGTATTGATCACGCATTGGGGCATGAGCGGTCCCGCCGTCCTAAAATTATCGGCTTTTGGCGCGCGCGTTCTTTATGAGGCGAATTACCGCGCACCCATTGACGTGAACTGGATTGGGCTTGAACGTGGCCAGGCGGAAGAACGGCTGCGCCGCTATAAAAAAGAAAATCCGAAGAAAACAATGTCCTCGCATTCTCCCTTCGACATCTCACAGCGCCTGTGGGAATACCTGGCGTTGTCCTGCGTCGGAGCCAAAGACACCTGGGCGGGCTTGTCGAACGTGCAAATCGATAAATTACTGGACGCGCTGACGGCAAGCCGCTACACCACCGACGGCAAAAGCACGTTCAAGGAAGAGTTCGTGACCTGCGGCGGGGTGCGCCTGGACGAGGTGGATTTCACGACGATGGAAAGCCGGAAATGCCCCGGTTTGTTTTTTGCCGGCGAGATCTTGGACATCGACGGCGTGACCGGCGGCTTTAATTTTCAGAACGCCTGGACCACGGGCTGGCTGGCCGGGCGGGCGATGGCGACATGACGTCGCCGCAGAAAGTCCCGTTCTGGATCCTCGCGTTCGCTTTCTTTCCGCTTGGGCTGGGCGGTGTCGCGCTCGGCTCGTACAGCCTGGTTCGCGGCTATCAAAGCCAATCATGGGAAGCGGTGCCCGGTGTTGTGCTTTCCTCCCATCTATCTCCCCGGCTTATCGGCGCTGCTCAGCCGGAGGTCCGCTATTCCTATATGTATGACGGAAAGCCGTATGTGTCCAACCGGATTTGGCTGGGCGATGTGGTTTCATCCTTGCCGCTGGTGTTTCCATCGTCCGCGCGGAAGATCGTGGAACGGTTTCCAAGTGGAACCGATATTGAAGTGCGTGTGAACCCAAAACAGCCGACGGACGTGGCGCTTTTTGCCGGGCCTAATCGCGCGATGCGCTGGACGGCCATCTTTATGTTTTTCTTATTGGCGGGCTTTTGGTCGCCGTTGAGGTTTAAGGCCGGCTGACCATGTAAATGGAGTAGGAATCGCCTTCTTTCTTGTGGTAGTAAAGTTTTTTCCCATCGCCCGTGATCGCCGGCCCTTCGACAAACCCCGTGACCGCGCTTAATACGTCAGGTTCCCCGAATGGTTCGTTTATTGATTGTCGCTTCGCACGCAGGATTTGAGTGGTGAAATTCTTGGCCGATAAGCGCGTGAAGAACAATTCGAGCCCATCGTTCGTGATCGATGGCGCGTATTCCAAGTCTTTTGAGCGCGTTCTTTTCAGGATTTCCTCGGCGTTGTCCGGCACCACAAATTCGCCTTTATCGTTTTTATAGGCGATGCCGAGGCGCGACGTGGTTGGGATCGTGCCGCTTCGAAAGTAGGCATCGGAGGTATAAACCATGCTGTTGTCCGGCGACACTTCCACGTCCATCAGCACCCAGCCCGGTTTGTTGCGTGAGAACGTCCCTTTAACGGGGCGTACGCCGGTCACCTTCCCGTTTTCAAAGCGCCCCGTATAAATCATTTCATACGTTTTTCCATAGTGGACGCTTGAGGTGTAATAGAAATCGTTCGCGGCGCTCATGGTCGGCGCTCCGTCCAGCGCCGGCGGTGCGTTGTTGGCTCCTTTCACCTCACCCATGAATTTAAAGCGGGCGTCATCAATGCGCTCCGCATAAAAAAGGTCCGTTTTTTCCGGCGGGGCGTTGTTGTTGTTGAAAAAAAGATATTTCCCATCGCGCGTGATAAAGGGTTCCATCAGCGCGCCGTCGTAGCCGGACACGCTGACTTTTACGGGGTTCTTAAATTCATCGGTTGCCTTCACGGGCGCTGCATCGGCTTTCAGCGGCGGATCAGTCGTGAAAACCCCCTGGTTAAACTCGGTGAGCGCGTGGCCGATATAGCGGCCGTCCTTAAAAACGACGCTTAACATTTTTCCCGTGTTGGCTTTGCGCACCAAGGGAAAGGCCGTCAGCGTTTTATCGGCGAGCCATTGGTAGTTGTAGGTGGTTGTTTTATCGATGTGATGTTCGAGAACGCTGTCGGGGCGGCCCAATGCTTCTTCGACCTGCGCGGCGGTGGTTTCCTGCGGTTTAAAGCCCTTCAGCGCATCGAGGTCGATTTTATTTCCCGAGTAAATGATGGTCGTACAGCCTTGCAGCGTTAACAGTGCGGCGGCCATGGCAAAATGGATTGTTTTCATTTTGAGTCGTCCTTCGGGCGGGCCGCGGCCCGTTTAAATAAATTTTGATGATGGGTCGTGATCGCATAGCCGGCGTAGAGACCATGCAGGAAGGCGATGTTGACCTGGTAGCCGGAATCGGCCTTTCGGCCGATGATGAACCACGGCGGAATGCCAATGCCGACCACCGTGGAAACGATCCATTGATAGGAATAGAGAAAGGAATGGTCGACGGTGTTTTCAATGACGACTTCGGGCGGGCCGAACACTGCTTCGATTTCCTGCGGGGTGGTTTTTCCATTTTGAAAATCCCCGAGCTTGGCGAGCGGGATTTTGCGGCCGGAGGTGACGACGCAGCCTTGTAAAAAAACGATCAGGATGGTGAAAAAAACAATGCCCGCACGCCGTTTATGCATGCGGGCATTATATATGAAGCTGTGAATAAATTAAGAGCGGGTCAGGCGGCTTCGGCGACGTCTTTCCAGATAATGCGCACATTTTTCCCCGCTTTTTCCAATTCGTAGGGAACGCTTTTTTTCTGGATGAGGGCGGTCAATTTTTCCCAGATGACCGGTTTGGCTTCGCTGGTGGTTTCATTGTCATGGAGCCAGTTGATGATCTCCTGGAAATTGAAGAAACGTTTGCCGTGATATTCCCCGTAGTGCGACATGCTTCCGGTTTTGGCGAATTTATTAAGCACACCCGCTTCGACACCGGTCAACAAGCTCAAATCAGCAACACCAATCAAACCATCACGGGCATTTTGCGCGGCATAGATCGTTTGCGGGGCGAGCTTTACAGGGGTCTTTGTTTTCATTGGGTCTCCTATCGAGCGTGGCTGACGACTTGAGGAGTGTAACCCCAGAACGGCTTTATTTCACTAGTTATTTTGTATGGTCAGGTTATGGGCTTTTCCCACTTTAATCTCGCACCGACGCTGTTTCAGGCCATTACGACCCTGGGATATGCCGAACCGACCCCAATCCAAGCCGCGGCCATTCCAGAGGCCTTAAAAGGCCGCGATGTACGCGCCTGCGCCCAGACCGGCACGGGCAAAACCTGCGCGTTCATGATTCCGATCGTTGAAAAATTGACGCGCCACCACACCTCAATGCGGCCGTCGGCCCTCATTTTGGTCCCGACGCGGGAACTGGCCACGCAGGTCCAGTCCGTTGTGCATGGCCTGGTGGCTCATACCCGGCTCAAAACCGCCCTTATTTTGGGCGGCGCTAATTTCAACTCGCAGGTCCATCAAGTCAAAGCCGGCGCCGATATTATCGTCGCCACGCCCGGACGTCTTAAAGACCACCTTAAGCGCAACACGATTTCACTGCGCAATATTCAAATGCTTGTTCTGGACGAAGCCGACCGCATGTTGGACATGGGTTTTCTGCCCGACATCAAACATATTGTTTCCCAAACGCCGCACGGCCGCCAAACGATGCTGTTCTCGGCCACGTTCGGTAATGACATCAAGAGCCTCACCCATCAATTTTTGAGAGATCCGGCCGTGGTTGAACTGTCGCCGTCCTCGACTGCGACCTCTGAAAACGTCACCCAGATGGTTTACCCGGTTCCTCAGGGCCAGAAAAAAGCGATCCTTCAAGCGTTGTTGGAGTTGAACAGCATGACCTCCGCGCTTATTTTCTGTCGAACGAAAAACGGCGCCAACAAGCTGCTGAAATCGCTGCAGGAATTGGGCAAGAAGGTCGCGGTCATTCATTCCAACCGCAGCCAGGGCCAGCGGCAGCAGGCGCTGCAGGGTTTTAAAGACAAGCGCTACCAGATATTGGTGGCCACCGACATCGCGGCTCGCGGAATCGACGTTAAAGACATTAGCCACGTGATCAATTTCGACGTTCCCCGTCACGCGGAAGATTATGTCCATCGCATCGGCCGCACCGGACGCGCTCAGGCCGTCGGTGAAGCGTTTACGCTCGTTTCCCCGGACGAAGAAGAGTTTTTACGCGCCATCGAGCGTTTCATCAAAAAAACCATTCCGCGGACCATCATTCCGGACTTTCCCTATCAGTCGCAACCCAGGATGTTCACCAAGCCTCAGCAGCAGCAACACAACCGTCCTCATTTCAACAAGCCGCATCAATCGTCTCATCATCGCCCGCACCAAGGTAAGCCTCATCAGCCGTCCCGTTTTCAACACCCGAAGTCTCAGCATGAGCACCGGCCGCATCAGCCTTCAGCGCATCCTCAGCATCCGAAGCCTCAGCACGGGGAGCGTCCTCATCAGCCGTCTCATCTTCAACCGCAGCACAGCCCCAAGCCGCATCACCCGCACCAGGGCCCGCCCAAACACGGGCATGGCCCAAACCGCCACAAGAAGAAATTCAACTGGGGCCGTCCGCAGCGTTAGAAATCCTCTAATTCCGGAACGCTGGTAAACGCGATGCGCGTCGGCGCCGTTTTCGATTTTTTGTCCTGCAGCGCCGCGTAAACAACCTTGTTTTTTCCGAAGCGTTCATTCAGCGAATCCATGACATTGGAAAGCTTTTCCTTTTTTTGATCGTCGAAGAGCGGGATGGTGTGTTGACCGGGCGGGACCAACGGCGTGAGCGTCACGCCCACCCAAACAGGGTATTCTTCGTTCGGAAAATCATCCCACAGCGCCTCCAATGTGTGCAGAAGCGTGGGCGTGTCCTGAATTTCCGGGAGCTTGCTGTAACGCTGCCACGCGTTCCCGCCTCTTAACCGCAGCGCCACCGACAATCCGCCCGCCCAATATCCGACACGCCGCAGGCGGCGCGCCGCTTTACCCAATAAATATTGCGCGACGCGAAAGGAGCCCGCTTTGGTGCGCACGTCGGGCTCCAGGACGTGTGAATGGCCAATGCTTTTATTCTTTTCATTTATGATATCGATGTCCTCGCCGCGCAGCCATGCCGCGAAGCGGTTCCCGCCGATCCCGCCCCAAATTTCACGCATCGTTTTATCGGACTGCGCGCAGAGAACGTCCGACGTCAGAATGCCGGCCTGATGAAGCCGCCGTTCCATATTGCGGCCGATGCCCGGAAAATCGCGGAGATCGAGCTTAAACAGGGCGTGTGGAAGATCTTTTTGTTCGAGAATGGTCAGACCGTCGGGTTTCTGCATGTCCCCCGCCACTTTGGCCAGGTAGCGGTTCGGTGCGATGCCGATCGAACTTTTTAAATACGCGCCGACATTTTTCTGGACAGAGGCCTTAATGCGCTTGGCCAGTTTAATCGCGTTATCGCGCTCCCGTTCGGTTCCGTGCAGGCGGCCCGCCATTTCATCGATCGAGAGAACGGCGTCAACCGGCATGCAGGCTTCGACCGCTTCTACGATGCGATGATGATATTGCACATAAAGATCGTGGCGGCCTTCGATGAAGGTGATATCGGGGCAGAGCCGGCGAGCTTCGGCGACAAGTGTGCCGGTTTTAACGCCAAAGGCTTTGGCTTCGTAGCTGGCGGCAATGCAGCAGGTGCTGTCGATCAGCGCGGGCACCACGGCCGTGGGCTTGCCTCTAAGGTGCGGGCGTTCCTGCTGTTCGACGGAAGCGAAGTAGGAATTTAGATCGAAAAAAAGCCAGCGCAGCGTCATGGGTCATGGCCTTTTCTGCAGGGTGTAAATTTTCCCGTCGTAAAGCGAGAGAAAATAGAGTTCGCCGTCTTTGTCTTCGCCGAAGCTGGAAATATGCGAGCCGCGCGCGAGCAGTTGGTTGACGGGTTTTTTCCCTTCCTTGTCCGAACGCAGGCCCCAGATTTTCCCGGACATAAAATCCCCATAGAGATACGTGCCCGTCAGTTCGGGCCATTTCTTGCCGCGATAAACATGGCCGCCGGTGATCGATTGCCCTTCGTCGCGGTTGTATTCCCATATCGGTTCTTTAAAAGGGCCTTGGGGCGCCGGTTTTTGGCGAACGGCTTCGTAGCTGTGTTTTCCTTCGCGCGCGTTCCAGCCATAATTCAGGCCTTTATCGATAATGTCGATCTCTTCCCACGCGTTTTGACCCACATCGCCCGCCCATAAGGCTCCATCTTTACGGTCAAACGAGAAACGCCAGACGTTGCGTAGTCCATACGCCCATATTTCCGGGCGCGCGTTTTTTTCGTTGATAAAGGGATTGTCTTTCGGGATTCCATAGGGTTTATCGCCGGTTTGATTGACGTCAATACGCAGGATTTTGCCGAGCAGGTTTTTCTTGTCCTGGGCGTTGTCATGCGGGTCGCCCGCCCCGCCGCCGTCGCCCAATGAAATATAAAGCATGCCGTCGGGGCCAAAGGCCATCATGCCGCCGTTGTGGTTTCCGTATGGTTGTTCGATTTCGAGAACAATTCGTTCTGAGTCGGGTTCGATCTTGCTGGACGAGGCGTTCATTTTCCATTCGGAAAGGACGTTCCGCCGCGGGTTGCTGGCCGAATAATGCAGGAACACTTTGCGGTTGGATTTGAAGTCGGGATGAAAGGCGAAGCCCAGCAGGCCTTCTTCCATGTGCTGCCGGCGGACTTTTTTACCGATATCGAGGGCGACGTCCGCGCGGACTTCGTCGGGCTCGTTTTCGATCCACAGTATTTTTCCGCCTTGTTCGACGATGAACAAACGGTTTGAACCGTCGGGCGGATACGTTAGGTAGAGCGGCTGGACGAAGGTGAGGCTTGGAAACGCGATGACGGGAACATAGGGTGTGCGCGTGTCGGCCTGGGCAATGGAGAGAGAAAACAGCACGGCCATTCCCGCGACGGCGCGGGGCCCCAAACGGTCAAACACTAGTCGTACCGTTCGTAGTGGATTTGCTCTTTGGGAACTCCGAGGGAAAGAAGTTTGTCCTGAACGCCGTTGATCATGTTGGTCAGCCCGCAAATGAAATAATCCTTCGATTTCGGGTCGGGCACGAAGCCTTCAATGCCGTCCTGCACATAGCCTTTGGGGCCTGTCCATTTGTCGGGGCGGCTCAGCGTTAAATAGTGTTTAAAATTCTTGTTCACCTTGGCGAGTGCGTCCCATTCGTCTTTATAGATGATGTCGTCGTCGTAGCGATTGCCGAAGACCAGGTAAACGTTGTGGTTGGTGTTGTTGGCGAACAAGTCTCCGATCATGCTGCGAAACGGGGCGATGCCCGAGCCCGTGGCGATAAAGACGGGGTCGCGCTTGATCGGCAACGGCATGGTGAATTTCCCCAAGGGCCCCAACGCCTGAATTTTGTCCCCTGGTTTTAAATTATGCAGGAACGTGGAGGACGGGCCGCCTTCGACATGGGTCACGCAGAGATCGAACACGTCGTGGCGCTGGGGCGGCGAGGCGATGGAATAAGACGTGCGTTTTATTTTGTCGGGAAGCGGCACGAAGATCTGAACGAACTGCCCCGCCTTGAAATGAAACGGTTTGTCCGAAGGGACGCGGAAACGGATGTCCTTGTTGCGGGGCGTAAGGACTTTGGATTCCTCTACGACGGCGTCAAATGTGTCAAATGTACGATCCATGGGTAAATCATACATACGCCGGAGGAGAATGGAAACGCCGCGTTGCGGCGTTATGAAGAGACAGTCGGTTTAGGCTTTGGAGACGTTGGCGGCCTTGGGGCCTTTGTCGGATTGGACGATTTCGAATTCGACCGCATCGCCTTCCGCCAGGGATTTGAAGCCGTCGCCTTTCATGGCCGAGTAATGGACAAACACATCGGACCCGTCGTCACTCGTGATGAATCCATAACCTTTCTGATTGTTAAACCACTTAACTTTTCCCTTCACTGTTGTTACCTGCCTTTATTGGTATTGAGGCCGCGAGGACAACCGACACATCGTTCTCGCGGCCTCAAGAAAAGTATAGGCAGGGTCAAAACAAATTCAAGGGGCGGTGTGATTTATATCTTCGCGCCTTCTTT
>CAZCJA010000019.1:24903-33171 GCA_964499015.1 uncultured Elusimicrobia bacterium | reverse complement strand
GCTAAATTGACGGCGGCCGGCATTCGCCCGTGCCCCAAGCATGGTTTAACGGCCAAAGATGAAGATGGCGTGTGCAAAGTCTGCGCCGACCCGGATTATTTCGACGATTTCAAAGGACAAGAAGGTTAATGAAACACATTTTTTTCGCCGCCATCTTCCTCGCTCCAATGCTGGCCAACGCTCGGCCGCTTTTTCTCGAACCGGCCGGCACGACCGGCCGCCTTGCGTTCGAGTCAATCGTTGAAGTATCTCAGCGTTGGGATAATTACGGCTCGCCGCAAAGTAAATATACCTCTGTTTCCTTTCCAATCACTCTGCGTTTGGGGTTAAGCCGCCGTTTGGACGTTGGCGCCACGCTTCAGCACGTTTCCCAGCGGTTAAAAACCGGCGCCGCCGAGTTTTCCGGAAGCGATGCGGGCCGCCTTTCGCCGCAGGTCAAATTCGGTTTCCGCGACAACATTAGCGTGCTGGGCATTTGGCACGTGGGCACGAATGAGGAAGACCAGGAATTGCCCATTGCTCGCGGCGACAGCCCGGAGATCCGTTTTTTAGCGGCGGTCCCAACGGCGCTGCCGCTGGCCGTCGATATCGGCTACCTGCGCCAAGCCCGGTACAACGGCCGGCTGGGCGTTCAAGGCGTACCGCTTAAGAACATTGATCCCGGCGACATTTTCGACGCGCGGGTCGCGCTGCTTTTTCCGCTGTCAAAAGGATTTTCGGCGAGTTTGGAAACCGTTTATTCCACGATCGGCGACCAAGAAATTGAAGGCGTGATTGTGGCAGACACCAGCGGGGAAGCGCTGGACGTGTTTCTCGGACTGACGTGGTCGTATAAAGATCTGGTGCTGGGGTTGGGTGGGGGAACGAGCCTTTTGGACGAAAGCCATACCAGCTTCGCTATCGACCGCGGCGCCGGCGATTTTACGGCGAAATTTTTGTTCTCCTATAAACTTCAGCCGAAGAAGATCGAGCCATGAGAAAAGCCCTTTTAATTACGGCCATTTTTGCCGCGGGGCTTTTGGGCTGCCGCCGCGATTCGCCGGCACGGAAATTGCTGGACGGGGCGCCGGCGGGATCTGCGCTTATCGCTCTGCCCGTGGACGCCGTTCAGGCCTTTCATTTGCTGGAACGGCAGATGTTGAGCGTTTTGGTCGCTGTCACCAAGCGCACCTCCACGCTTAATCCCACCTATCCGGACGTTACGGCTCAAGGCGGCGGGGTGTATCGTTTCACAACGACCAACGAGCGCTACGGCCAGGCGACCTTTGATTTCACATTCCGCGACGGCTCCAACACGATAATCGACCCGATTTCAAGCCAATCGTCCACCACCTCCATTAAATCTATCGATATCGCTGCCACCTCGGGCGGTTTTCCGTTTACCAGCGGAGTGGACGCAAATTTGACTCTAACCCTAGATATTTTGGGCGACGTATATTCGACAATGTATTTAACCGGTGATTACACGCTTTCCGGGAGCACCATTGCCGTTACGTTCACATTGGCGGCGCCGGGCGGCGTTTCCACGTTTGCCGGTTTGGCGGGCGGGACCCTGCAGATTGCCGGCTCCGACGCGGCGGGAAGCATCAGTGGAACGGTTTCCGTTAACACGGCCCATGAATACAACGGGTCGCTCACCTGGAACGGGGAAACCGGCCAAGTCCACGTCAAAGACAACGGCCAGGCCTTCGTTTTGCTCAATAACGAGAGATATTTCTTCGACTAATCCAAATTGGGGATTCTGTGGATAATCCTGTGGATAAACAGGGCCCATCATAATCCTTGACGTTACCGTCGGAGATAGGGTAAATATACACATCGATGGCCGAGCCTAACTCGCTTCGTAATATCTCTCTGCTCATCATCCTCTTCGCCTCTCTCGTTAATCTCTTCTTGGGGGGCTTAGTCCTATCGGATAGTCCCCAACGAAAAATCAACCGTTTGTTTGTTGTGCTCTCCACCGCCCTTGGTTTCTGGGGCATCGCCTTCTTGTGCATGAACTTCACCAGCCAGACCGTCAGCGGTTTATACTGGTCGCGCGTTTATCAGGCATGCATTTTGTTCGTACCCGCGCTTTTTTATCACATCGTCATCGGCAGCATCGGCAATCCGTTTAAAGGGACCATTGATATTGTGGAACCCGCATTTGAGCGGGTGAAACAGCTTGCGTATGTTTTCAGCGCCGGCTGGTTTATCCTCACGGTGGGCGGGTTTTTCCCACAGGAACTCATGCTGCGCTCGTCGTTTTACCTGCCGCAAATCAATGCCCAGTTTTGGACCGCCTTTTTCGTCTACGCCTCGTTGATCACTCTTTCCATTGTTATCCTCGCGCGCGCGACAGTCATCGTAAAAGACCCCAACCAAAAAAGCCGGCTCGTCTATATGCTTCTGGTTGGCGCGTTGGCCCTTCTGGCCGCCGGCATGGGGGCTTTCTTCCTTACCGAAGCTCCGTGGATGTCGTTTAGCTGGGTTATTCCGTTTGTGCATCTGGCGGCAACGTTGTGCCTTATGATCATCGCCTATGCCTTCACAACCACGCAGCTTTATCAGTTCGCGGAACTTGTGCGCAAGGTGTTGGCGGTGGCGACCATGACGGCGGTGCTGCTCAGCGTGTTTGGTACCACGCACTTGTTGGCTCAGAAATTCTTGGTCCCCTATATTCCGCGCAGCGACTTCTTCGCTCTGGCCATGGCCTCGATTATCATGTCGTTCTTATTCCATCCGCTGCGTTTTCGCGTGCAAAACTTGGTTGATCGAGTCTTCTTCACCGAGCGCTACGACCAAATGCAGCGCCTGCGCGACCTGTCGCGCCAAGTGCTGTCGTCGGCTGACCGCGAAGAGCTCATGGAAACCTTGTTCATGAAGTTGGGGGAAATCGGCTTCAGTTCCATCAGCATTCTTCTCAAGGACCCGCAGAAGTCCGTGTTTCAGATTAAACGCATTATCGGCGGCGGAAACGGCTCCGATGGTTTTTTCTTAAAACCAGACTCCTTGCTCGTGCAGTATCTGCGCGAAGAGAAAAAAGAGTTGATTCGCGATGAAGTGTCCCGCCGTATTTTGGCCGACTGGGAACGACAGGCTCTCGTGGACGAAATGGACATCCTGCAGGCCGAGATCGCGTTCCCGTTGTTTTCCACGCGGCGCCGCTCTCTCTTCGGCATCATCACGCTGGGGAATTCCGATCTTGGTTATTCCTCGTACATGGGACGAAACGTTTTCTGGCTGAAGAGCGTGATCGACAACGCGGGCATCATGTTTGACAATTTCTATCACCACGATTTCGCCAACGCGCTGATTCCCTACGTGGGCCGCACCTGGGCCGACGAAATGCGCCGCAACAAGGAAGGGTTCCGTGAACGCTTGACCGGCCACCGCACGTGGGTGTCCGTTCTCATGGTCGACATCCGCCACTTCACCACGATGTCCGCGCGTATGGATCCGACGGAAGTCGTCGCGCTGCTTAAAGAGTTTCGTTTGGCCGTGGCACCCGTTGTTTATCGCTACCAGGGCGCCATTGATAAATTTATCGGGGACGCGGTGATGATCGTGTTCGGATTGCCCATTTTGCACACGCTGCCCAATCCCGATCGCAACGCAGTCGAGTGCGCGCACGCAATCATGCAGGAAATCGCCAAACTTAATGAAACAAAACTTAAGACCAACCCGATTTCCATCGGCATCGGCGTCTCCTCCGGCGAAGTGATCGCCGGGAACGTCGACTCGGGCGACCGCGTCGAGTACACGGTTATCGGCGACGCGGCGAACATGGTGGCGCGTCTGGAAGACCTGGCCAAAGACAACGTGATCCTCATGTCTCCCGGAACGTATGGCCGCGTCAAAGATTTTGTGCATGTGAACGTTTGGCCGCCGCAAAAACTCACCGGCTTCGAAGAGCCGGTGCCGGTGTACGAACTCAACGGGATCAAGAAGCCCGGTGCGTTAATTCTGCCGGCGACGCCGCCGGCGAACGCCTCCGCCGACGATTATGGTCCCATGGCGGCCAATCAATAATGGCCGCTCTAAAGCGAGAGCTCATTATTTTCGTCAAAGCGCCAATTCCCGGAGATGTAAAAACCCGTCTTATACCGCAGTTCACCAGCGCCGAAGCCGCCGACCTTTACCGCTGTTTTGCCATTGATACTCTCGCCAACGCCTCGGCCGCCGGCATCGGCAAAGCAATGATCGCCTATCAGGCGCACCCAAAAATTCCGGACATATCCTGGTTGGGCGGAAAAACAAAACCTGGATTTTTTAAACAGGAAGGGCGCAGTTTGGGCGAACGTTTAATTCACGCGTTTGGTAGCGCGTTCGGACGCGGCGCGCGCGAAGTGGTGGTGGTGGGCAGCGACTCGCCAAATTTGCCGCCGGAATACATCGAACAGGCGTTTAGCGCTCTCAACGGGGCTGATGTGGTTCTCGGGCCCTCGAACGGCGGAGGATATTATCTGGTGGGGTTGTCGCGGCCTTGCCTGCATCTTTTTGATGAAGTGATTTGGTCGGGCGACCAGGCCTTTGAGCGAACCTGCCGCAACGCGTCCGCCCAAGGCTATACCCTGCGCGTTCTTCCGTCCCACTATATTGTTGAAACAATTCCGGACTTGCATATCCTGTGCAATGATTTAAGCCGCTTTCCGCGCCGTGCCCCCGCTACCCACCGTTTTTTGGCCGCCAAGTTGGCCCCGGTTTCCGTCTAAGCTTCTTATTGAAATATTATTTCAACAGTAGTAGAGTAGCCTCTCATGCCACTCGATACCACAGCGCCGCCCGTCGACGCTCCCAAAGCTCACGCCGTTAAAACGATTGCCCTGGTTGGACACCCCAACGTGGGGAAATCGGTCCTTTTCCACGCGCTCACGGGCAAGTACGTGACTGTTTCGAATTTTCCCGGAACAACCGTCGATTTGACGCGCGGCGTGGGCCGCATCGGCGCGAGCGAATGGATGGTATACGACACCCCCGGTGTGTTTAGTCTGAACCCAAAAACCGAAGACGAACGCGTCTCGCGCGATTTGCTTTTGAATGTCCATCCCGATGTCGTGATCCAAGTGGCGGACGCCAAAAACCTTTCCAAAACTCTCCATCTGGTGATTGAGCTGGCGGAATTTCGAGTTCCCGTGGTGCTGGCGCTGAACATGGCCGACGAAAGCCGCGATCGCGGTATTGAAATTGACTGTGCGCGTTTGGAAAAAGTTCTCGGTATTCCTGTCGTCGAAACCGTCGCCATTTCCGGCGACGGCATTGATGAATTGAAGAAACGTTTGCCGGAGGCGGCGGTCCCCAAAGTGACGGCTCTCTACGATAAACGCCTGCTTAAATCCATCGAAAAGATTGAAAGCCATTTTCCGGAAAATGTGTCCGCCCGCCGCGCGCTGGCCGTATCACTTTACGCGAAAGATAAGTCGGCCTGGGCGCACACCGCGAAAATCATTCAACAGGGATTAGGCGCGCTCGAAACCGACGTCGAGGCGGCCGCCAAGAAATTTGTTCGCGGTCCGGACGCGCTTTTGTTTGAAGCCAAACAGCGCGTGGTTCAAGAAATCACGGGGCAAGTCCAGTCGAACAGCAAAAACGGGGGGATTCGTTTTTTGGCCCGCTTAGGCAACTGGACGATGCGGCCGTGGCCCGGATATTTGATTGCGTTGCTCACGCTGTTTGCCATGTACGAATTCGTCGGCGTTTTCGGTGCCGGAACGCTGGTCGGATTTTTGGAAGAGACCTTTTTCGGCGCGTGGCTGAACCCGTATGCCGCCAAACTGGTCGAGTGGATTTTTCCATGGACGTTTGTCCGCGAGTTCCTTGTCGGCGAATATGGCACGATCACTATGGCTCTCACCTACGCGTTCGCGCTCATTTTACCGATCGTCAGCACGTTTTTTCTTTTTTTCGGCTTTCTTGAAGATTCCGGATATTTACCACGCCTCGCCGTGATGATGGATCGTATCTTCCGTTTAATGGGTTTGAACGGACGCGCGGTTCTGCCGATGGTTCTGGGCTTGGGTTGCGACACCATGGCGACCGTCACGACGCGCATTTTGGACACCAAGAAGGAAAAGCTGATCGTGTCGCTGTTGTTGACGTTGACGGTGCCGTGTTCGGCACAGTTGGCGGCGATATTGGGCATGGCGGCCGGCGTTTCGGCCCGCGTGCTGCTGGTGTGGTTGACGGTGATTTGTGCGGTGACCATGCTGGTCGGTTGGGGCGCTTCGCGCCTTCTGCCGGGAGCACGTTCCCCGTTTTTGGTGGAAATTCCGCCCTTGCGAATCCCGAAAGCGTCCAATATCTTCAAAAAAGTGAAAGCGCGCTTAAAATGGTACACCAAGGAAGTCATACCCTTGTTCGTGCTGGCGACAGCGGTGCTGTTTTTTATGGACAAGCTTCAGGTGTTGCAATTTCTGGAACGGATTTTTTCGCCGGTGGTCGTGGAAACGCTGGGCTTGCCCATCAAAGCCACGGAAGCGTTTATTATCGGGTTTTTTCGCCGCGATTACGGCGGCGCGGGCTTTTTTAATCTGGCCCAGGACGGTTTGTTAGACCCGCGGCAAGTGGCCGTCAGCATGGTCGTGATCACCCTGTTCATGCCGTGCGTCGCACACGTCCTGATCACGCTAAAAGAGCGCGGTGCCAAAGCGACGGCCGCCATTATGGCGTTTGTTTTAAGCTTCTCAATCGGAGTCGGTGGACTCTTAAACTGGATACTTTTGAAATGGCCCTTCATAGTGAACGGATGACGCCTCTCCCCTCGCAAGAGGAGGAGCTGGTCGAGGAAGTGTTAAGCGCGGTTTACGAATGTTTCGAGTCCGGCGTTTCATCAAAAGAAGCGGTGGAAAAGGCACTCGATAAGAACGTCCAGACGGGCAGCTTGGCCGTGGCGAAAGAGCGCGGGTTGATCGCCATTAAAGACGACAAATTGGTTTTTGCGCACGGCGGTGAAGATATTGCCGCTAGCGTCATTCGGCGCAAGCGCCTGGCTGAGCGGCTGCTCAAAGATGTGTTAAACGTACGCGAAGAATATATCGATCCGGCGGCCTGCCAATGGGAGCACACGCTTTCCAAAGAAGTCACGAATTCCATTTGCACCCTGCTTGGGCATCCCTCTCAGTCGCCGCTGGACCGGCCGATTCCTCCGGGAGAATGCTGTAAAAATGCGTCACGCAGTCCGGCGCCCGTTATTTGTTCACTGGAGCGGCTGCAGCGCGGGGAAACCGCCAAAGTCATCTATCTTTTGTCCAAGCAAAAACCGGAGATCAACCGCCTCCTTTCGATGGGGCTCGTTCCGGGGTCCAAGCTGGAAATTGTGCAACGTTTTCCAACCTTCGTTGTTCAAGTTGGGGAGACCCAGCTGGCGTTCGATGAAAGCATCGCCGCCGGCATTTTTGTCCACCCGCTGTAGTCATCCCGTTGTCTTGACAGAACATCGACGGGGGGATAAACTCAAATCATTCAGCAAATACGAGGTTTTTTTCTGCCATGCCAACCAATTTAACAGTCCGTATCGCGGGAGAGGGGTGAGAGGGCGTCATCTCCACAGGTGAGCTTTTTACCACCGCTGTCGCCAGAACCCGCCACGATGTTTTTACTTACCGCACCTACCCGGCTGAAATCAAAGGCGGGCCGGCCATGTTCCAGGTACGTTATGCCGATCACCCGGTTCTGTCAGTCGGAGACAAGCTGGATGTTCTCCTCGCCTTTAATGAAGAAGCGGTCGACCTGCACGCCGAAGATTTAAAAACCAATGGCCTCCTCATTTACGACTCAACCACATTCGATCCGGAAAGCAAGGTTCCCAAAAGCATTTCACTTCTAGGCTCTCCTCTGACTGCCATCGCTCGCGACGCCGTCGGCCTCAAGAAAGCCAAAAACATGGTTGCCTTGGCTGTTATTGGCCAGATATTTGGTGTGCCGATTGAGGGCCTTAAGGCGCTCGTAGATGAAAAATTTGGCAAGAAAGGCGACGACGTTCTTGAAAAGAACTTGAAAGCTATTGAAGAAGGCTACCGTTGGGCCGAAAGTCACAGAGTCGACCGTGATTTGATTGTTCCCAGCAGTGTTCGCAAAGACAGAAAATTGATCATGTCCGGAAACGAAGCCATGTCGGCGGGCGCCATTGCCGCGGGCTGCCGCTATTACGCGGGCTATCCGATCACGCCGGCCTCTGATATTTTGAGCTTCATGGAAAAAGAGCTGCCGAAGTTCGGCGGCGCCGCCGTGCAAACGGAAGATGAAATTTCCGCTATTGCCTCCTGCGTCGGAGCCTCGTTTGCCGGCGCC